>CAYHAB010000191.1:0-3541 GCA_964354505.1 uncultured Thermodesulfobacteriota bacterium | reverse complement strand
CTTCCGCGATGAGGAGGGGCAGGACGTCCTCTTATTCATAGATAACATCTTCCGCTTTACCCAGGCCAACTCCGAGGTCTCGGCCCTGCTGGGGAGGATGCCCTCGGCAGTAGGTTATCAACCAACCCTGGCCACGGACCTCGGGGAATTGGAAGAGCGCATCACCTCCACCACCAAGGGTTCCATCACCTCGGTCCAGGCCATCTATGTGCCGGCGGACGATCTAACCGATCCTGCCCCGGCCACTACCTTCGCCCACCTGGACGCCACCACCGTCCTCTCCCGGCAGATCGTCGAGCTGGGGATCTATCCGGCAGTGGACCCCCTCGACTCCACCTCCAAGATCCTTAACCAGCAGGTGGTGGGCGAAGAGCACTATGGGGTGGCCCGGGAGGTCCAGCGTATCCTACAGAAGTACAAGGACCTGCAGGACATCATCGCCATTCTCGGCATGGACGAGCTCTCCGAAGACGACAAGCTGACCGTGTCTCGGGCGAGAAAGATCCAGCGATTCTTCTCCCAGCCCTTCTTCGTGGCTGAGGAGTTCACCGGCACAAAGGGGAGATATGTGAAGCTGGCGGATACCATTAAGGGTTTTAAGGAGTTGGTGGAAGGCAAACACGATGACATCCCCGAGCAGGCCTTTTACATGGTGGGGACCATCGAAGAGGCCCAGGAGAAGGCCGAGAAACTGAGGGCTGCTGAGTAGGAGCGAAGCTATGGCGGGTAATTTCCTGCTGGAAGTGGTAACCCCTCATCGCCTGGTCCTGAGCCAGGAGGTAGAAGAGATTACGGTCCCTGGAGCAGAGGGAGAGTTCGGGGTCTTGCCCGGACACACCCCCTTCTTCACTACCCTGAAGATCGGTGAAGTCATGTGCCGCACGGGGAAGGAGCAGCGGCATATGGCCGTAACCTGGGGGTTCGTGGAGGTCCTCCCCGACCGGGTCACCATTTTGGCAGAGGCTGCAGAGTTGCTCTCGGAGATAGACGTGGAGCGGGCAAAACAGGCCAAGGAGCGGGCCGAGAAGACGTTGAAACAGCTTCCTCCAGAGGACAAAGAATTCTATGAATCCATGGGGGCCCTGGAACGGGCCATGAACAGGTTGACGGTGGCAAGCCGGAGGAGATAAAGAAAGTCCCGCTCCTTAATTTAGATTTTATAGAATGCGGGATCCCGCAAAGCGGGAGGTTCTAGGGGTCAAGGGTTCCAGTGGTCGAGTGAAAAGAGAAAAGTAGCTCATAAATAAATATCTCCTCTCCCCTCGGGGGAGAGGATTGAGAAGAGGGGGAAGATATTCTTGATCCCCCTTTTTTATTTTATATACCCTCTCCACATTTATTTTTAAAGCATTTTTTCCTTCCCACCATCTGTATACATGCTATAATATACCTATGCTAAGAGCAAACAGGAAAGACGTATAGCAAATGTCGGCAGTGAATAATGAACGGATGACTTATGCCTGAGATTTGCAGATTTTTTGGAATTATCATTAGGATGTTCTTTGATGAACATGACCCTCCACACTTCCATGCCGAGTATCAGGGGCATAAGGGGGTCTTTGGTTTTAACGGCAACGTTATGTTATGTAAGGAAGTAAAGAAAATTGCTCCGTTGGAGTGAGGTGAATCATGTGGAACATGAACGACGTGATAAAAATAGAATACAGGGGCGGGTTTGTCTATCGTGTTGTCTTTGACTATGGCAAGAGTGGTGACATAGACTTCTCGGAGTATGTCGGAAGAGGCCCAGTGTTTGAGCCGCTGCGAGACACGGTATTTTTCCAAAAGGCAACAATAGAAGTCGGAACAATCTCCTGGCCGAATGGTGCCGACGTAGCCCCAGAGACACTATACGAAAAAATAGGCTGCCAACAAGGCGCTGAAGCGAATCGGCCATAAAACGGGCTCTCGCTTAGCTTTTCGTGAGGCCACTTCAGAGTAGAAATGTCATCTTCTAATTCACAACCATCAACAACACAACTGTTTGCTTCTTTTTTGCGCTTGGGCATCTCTGCATTTGGCGGACCATCTATGATAGCCTATATCCGCCAGATGGCAGTAGAAAAGAAACGTTGGCTTGATGCAGAAACCTTTAGCGATGGTGTTGCTCTTTGTCAAATGATACCTGGCGCAACTGCTATGCAAGCAGCAGCTTATGTGGGCTTGAAAACGCGGGGGGTGGTCGGTGCAAGTGTAAGTTTTATTGGGTTTGGTCTACCCGCCTTTCTTTTGATGATGACTTTCGCCGTCCTGTACACCTATACTCACAATCTCCCCATTGTGGTTTCGGCGTTCAGCGGACTTCAAGCAATCATTGTAGCCATCATAGCCAATGCCACCTTATCTTTTGGGAAAACCATCTTAAAAGATTGGAAAACCTTAGCCATCGCAGGCATTGCAGCGGCACTATTCGGTCTCTATGTGAACCCAATGCTTGTAATTCTTCTGGCTGCTGTGGCGGGATTGGCACTCATCAAACCCAAGCAACCCAATCCCCACCATCCTATTGCTTCCGTACAAACTCTGACATACACAAAGCCACTCTTGCTCATCTTATCAGTTTCCGCAATTGGTTTCTTTCTACTCTTTCTTTTCAACCACACTCTATTCAATTTGGCTATTCTGATGTTCAGAATAGACTTGTTCGCTTTTGGTGGTGGATTTGCTTCTATACCTCTGATGTTCCACGAAATTGTTAAAGTCCGTAATTGGATGGATAGCCAGACTTTTATGAATGGGATTGTTCTTGGGCAAGTAACTCCAGGTCCAATCGTAATTACGGCTGCCTTTATAGGTTATCTATTAGGCGGCTTGCTTGGGGGAGTAATTGCTACTATCGGCATCTTTTTGCCATCCTTTATGGTGCTGGTGGGTATCTCGTCCTACTTCGACCGATTACGTACTTCGCCATCTTTCAATAAAGTCATTGGCGGTGTGCTTTGCTCCTTTGTAGGCTTGCTCTTGACTGTCACTATCCGTTTTGCCTTGAATGTCCATTGGGATTTATCCCATTTACTGCTTGCCAGCAGCGCACTTGTTGCCTTGCTCCTGCAAGTAGATATTCTTTGGGTAGTTGTGATAGGAACAATAATCTCAGTAATAGTGTGCATTTGATGTTCAGACCAAAAACGTGGTCTAACGTCATATAGATTTTGATACGGTTGATCGAAACCTCTAAAGAAGACAAACACTTGAACCCCCGAATCCTAGAATCCTTAGGACCCTTTAGTTTTATTTTTATATCCTCTCACCTTCTTGATTTTAAAGCATTTTTTCTTCCCACCATCTGTATACATGCCAGGAAAAAAGGGGAGGAGAATTTTGACCTTTTGATTGACAAATCCTGGCTTTTGACCTAAGTTTTGCGTATATTTCTCAAGGCCCTAAATAACCCAATAACCTAATTTCTAACCTTCTGGGGGAGATTGATGGAAAAAGGTTCGGGAAGGTGCCAATATAAAGCCTCTAAGGGTGTTTTATGTCCTCGGGGGCTTTGCTTTTTTTAGTTTGCTTTATCGCTTATGTAAATAAAATTGAAGTA
>CAYHAB010000190.1:0-9594 GCA_964354505.1 uncultured Thermodesulfobacteriota bacterium | reverse complement strand
ATAGCGCAATCCACGGTGGGAAATGTCTGATCAAGCTGGGCCATCCTCCCGCCGATACTGCTCTTCTTTTCCACAAGTATCACTTCCATTCCGCCGTCGGCACAGTCCAAGGCAGCCTGCATCCCCGCCACACCGCCGCCGAGCACCAAGACCCGCTTGTTCACATCGAAAAAAGAAGAATGAAGGTGCACATTATTCGCTACCTTGGCCACAGCCATCCTGACCAGCTCGATTGCCTTGCGGGTATTGACCTCCTTGTCCTCACCGATCCACGAGCAGTGTTCCCTGATATTGGCCATCTCAAACATATACCGGTTGAGGCCGGCCCGTTCTACGGTACGGCGGAAGGTGTTTTCGTGCATCCGCGGTGAGCAGGCGGCCACTACCACTCCGTCCAGGGATTGCCCTTTAATGGCCTCTTGAATCTCCTGCTGTCCCGGCTCGGAGCAGGTATACAGGTAATCTGTGGCATAGGCGACATGGGGAAACTTTTTGGCCTCTTCCGCCACCTGGTGGCTGTCTACCGCTCCCCCGATGTTGGTCCCACAGTGACAGACAAATACCCCGATCCTCATTTCTGGCGCTCCTTCAGATGGTCCTCCCATTTTTTGAGGACGTTCTTACTGGAGACAGCATGCCTGTCCATCCCCATCTCCTTTGGGGAAAACCCCAGGGCCAAGCCGATCAACTGCGTAATATAAAAAACAGGCATCTCCCTGCGGGAGCCACGATAGGCGTTAATCTGATCTTGGCGTAGATCGAGATTCTGATGGCAGAGCGGACAAGCGACTACAATGGCATCGGCCTCGATCGCCTCGGCCATCTCTATGACCTTGGCGCTGAGGGTTTGCACTACATCCCGCCTCGACAATCCGAATGCCGCTCCGCAGCATTCTGTCTTAAACGGGAAGTCGGGAACCTCCGCGCCGAGGGCCTCCAATATCTTATCCATCGAGACGGGGTTTTCCGGATCATCGAATTGCGCGAGGCGGGGTGGCCTGGTAAGGATACATCCGTAATATGGAGCGAGCTTCAGGCCCGTGAGCGGTTTTTTGACCTTTGCCGCCAATGCATCGGCCCCTATCTCTTCAAAGATAACCTGTAACAGAGACTTTGCCTTGATCGTTCCCTTAAAGGGGAGGTTGGTGAGCTTATTCAGTTCCTGCAGCGTTTCCGCGTTCTGCGCCATGCCCAGGGCGCTCTTAAATGCAATGAGACAGGATGGGCAGGGAGTAACCACGGTACCAAGCTTCATCCGTTCAGCAATGGCGAGATTCCTCGCGGCAAGCGCTCCATAGAGGAGGTGATCAACCGTATGGGCAGGGGTAGAACCGCAACAACTCCAATCCTCGACGTCGACTAATTTGATCCCTAGGTCTTTCGCCACGGCCCGTGAAGCAATCTCATACTCCACTGCGGTTCCTTTTTGGGAGCACCCGGGGTAATAGGCGTACTGCTTAGCCTTCATGAATCCCTCTTTTTGGCGAAACGCTCAAAAATTTCTTTAACGGCGCCAACCCCTTTGATGTTCTCCGGAAAGATGTGTATCTTCCCCTTACCCAAGAGCTTAGGGCCCAATTCTGCATCGGTAAAGGGGCGCTTGGTATGCAGGTTATACTTCATAATAACTCCGAGCTCATAGAGCCGACCATGGCTCCTCACAGAATCGAGAAAGGAATCATAGAAAGACTGTATCCCATCTTCAGAGACCGTTCCCTCTCGTCTTGACATAATTCTCAGGACATCCATGACCCGGGCAACGTCGATCTCGCGGGGGCAGCGCGTGGTGCATGTCTCACAGGTGGCACAGAGCCAGATGGCATGGGAACGCAATACCTTTTCCTTCTGCCCTACCTGGAGCAATCTCATGATCTGGTGTACGGGGATATCATAGACAAAGTTGAGGGGACAGCCCGCGGTACAGTTGCCGCATTGATAACAGTGAGATACAGACTGGCCGCTCTCTTTCTCTACGGCCCGTATAAAATCCCTGTCGATAGATTCGATATGTAAGGTTTCCATCGCCTGCTCTTGTTAAAAAATTAACAATCGCATTAAGTAACAAACAATATGCCCCTTGTCAAGTCTGAAGGAACATAATTTATTACTGGATTTAATATAAGGATACCCCCCCAAAGCCCATGAGCCACTACCCAAGATCGCTCAATATCTGCTTTATAGCTGAAGGGACAACGTTCTCAATATCGCTTGAGAGGCCTTCCGTAAATATTGTATTATCCCTTATCTCAATGGCGTACAGGGTAATATCATGGGGGATATGGTATCCTAACATCCTCCCCAGTTCAACCGCGCTCCTAAGGTCGATGGCATGCAACATATATGGTTTTACAACGTTGCCTAAATCTTCCAAAGACAGTTTGTATATAGTACCCGGCCTTCCCCCCTCTGTGATTATTGCATCGACAATGATAACCTTTTCATAACCTGCAATAAGATCAAGAAGCGCAATGCTTCCTAAATTTGTCTCCGTAACATCTATCGAATCTTCCCGGCTGAATTCTTCCTTAATCCTTCTGGCTACATAGATTCCTACACCATCATCGCCGAGGAGCGTATTGCCCATCCCCAAGACAAGTTGTTTGTGCTCCACCGTGTATTACATCCCCTTTTGTAGCGTGCGTACTATATTCCCCTCGTGGTCTCTAATGGTTACCTCCAGCGGCATCTGCCCGGGGAGGGTGTGGGTTGCGCAACCAAGGCATGGATCATATGCTCGAAACGCCATTTCTGCCATGTTAAGCAATCCTTCTTTCACCTTGCCGCCTTTAATAAAACCTTGAGCGGCTTTCTTCACTGACATACATATTGGCGCCGCATTGTGCTGTGTTGCGACGATAAGATTTACCTTCGTAATCAAACCCTTATCATCCGTCTCATAATTATGAATCAAGGTCCCTCTACAGGCCTCGATGCACCCAACCCCTTTCCCCTTAAATTTAAAGTTCATGTTTCGTATTTCTCTGCTCGTAAGCTGAGGATCGTTAGCAATCCTTTGCAATTCCTCTGCCGCCTGCAGCGCTTCAATCAGGCGTGCCCAAGTATAAGCGAGAGTATGATGCGCCGGTTTGCCGAGGGTAGAGACCATCTCCTCGTATTCACCCTGCGCAAGAAGGGTTGCCATACCTTCTGACACATTAAATCGAGCAAGAGGACCGACGCGATAGAGGGAAGTCCCATCCCCTTCAATTAACCCTTTCCATCCTATCTTTCTCAGATAGGTAAGCCTGATATATGTCCATGGTTCTATCCACTCTCCTATGTGTTCGGTGTAATCGTGCGGGTCGAAAAATGCCACTTCTTTCCCTTCAGGGTCGACAACCCGCACTTTACCCTCATAGAAGTTTTCCTTCTTGTTATCATCGACGACCGCCATATAGTACGTCTTCAGGTTATACGCATCGCTGAAGATCAAATTAAGATAGTCCTTATTCTTGAGAACTAAATCCTTAAAAATCTGGAGGGCAAAACGCGCGAATTCAACGCTTTGTGCCGCAGTTTTTTGTATCTCTTTCCTCTCGTCTTCCGTAATGCCGCGGGGGACACCACCCGGCAATCCGCCTTCGGGGTGAGCAGGTTTACTGGCAATAAGCCGAATAATTTCTCGTGTCTTTTTCCGCAGGTCTATTACCTGCTTACCGATCTCAAGACCAACGGCCTTGATAACCCCGAGGATGTTTCTCTCTCCCGGATCGGCCTGGGGACCGACGATGAAATCAGGGGCTGCCAAAAAGAAAAAGTGGATATAATGATCTTCTATGTAATTTGCCATGAGCTGCAGTCTTCTAATCAGCTTTGCCGTATATGGCGGTTCAACACCATAGATGTCGTCGAGGGCCTTCGTTGACGCTAAGTTATGAGGGGTGGGGCAAACCCCGCAGATGTTTGGAACAATCCGCGGCATTTCTTCGGCGGGTCTCCCTATACAAAATCTCTCAAAACCCCTCAATTCTGTTACCTGGAAAAACGCATCTTCTACATTCCCCTGATCATCGAGGAAGATCTCGATCTTGCCATGCCCTTCCAGCCTTGTAACCGGATTTATGGTTATCTTCTCACCCATTATTACACCTCACTCTGTGACTAGACGCCACGTTTTTTTTGCAAAATTGACGAGGCTGTTGTGAAACGGTAAAAATATCCAGCGGGGTCAAGGAGCTGGTCAATTATTTTTCTTGCCTTTCCTTCGTTTTCAGCTTCGATCAGCGCAACGAGGGCAGAAAGGTATTTGGAGCCCATATCGGCAACGCCTTCAACAGGCCCGAAACAACCCCTACATGGAAGATTAATAGCCATACAGACTTCCCCGCACCCTGACCGCGTGGCCGGGCCCATACATAGCACGCCTTGGGCGAGAAAGCATTTTTCAGGATCAGCTTCAATCTCTGATATTCTTTTAAATTCAGTAATGGTCAACCTTACCGGCTTTGTTTTATTTCTCGGACAGGTCTCACAAAGTGCCCTGGGCGGTGCCAAGGTTACACCTTTGGGGGGGAGCGGGCCTACTACAATTGTATTGATTGCCTCCGCAATCAGATCTGGTGGAGGCGGACACCCCGGGAGGTAATAGTCAACATCGATTACCTTATGTAAAGGAAATACCTGATTGTAAAATTCAGGAAGGGTCAGATCACATCCATTAACCTTTGAATTTACCTGCGGGACGTTTCGTTGCGGATTGACAACAGTAGGCGCATCTTTATACACCCACTGCATGATGTCTTCACGACCCCTGAGATTTGCAAGCCCCGGTGTCCCGCCGAAACAAGCACAGGCACCAAAGGACATAACGATCTGCGACTTATTCCTCAGAAGATGGGCAAGTTCTTTATGCTCGCTATTCCTCACCGAGCCGTTAATAATACTGAGGGTGATCTCCTCGTCTTTCATTGCCTCTATGTGATGATATTTGAAATCGAGTGCGACAGGCCAGAGGACTAGATCAACGGTATCGGCTATTCTCAATATGTCTTCATTGAGGTCCACAATTGCTTCATCACATCCTCCGCATCCGCCAAGCCAGCATATTGCTACCTTAGGCTTCTCTCCCATGTGTTGTTATCCTCCTTACGCCTTAATGGGTCCGAGATTCTTTATCCTATCGGCAAGTCTGTTGATAAACCCCGTTATTTTTTCTCCACGCGGATCGATATCAGTGACGATTTCCAATCGTTCTTTCGCAATACCAAAAACCTCAAGTACCTTGCCAATGATATAAACTCTTTTTTCCGCCTCTTGATTTCCGTCTTGGAAATGACAATCATCTTCAGCACACCCAAGAAGGAGTACACCATCAGCGCCGCTATTGAAGGCATTAAGGATTTCAGTCGCATCAACTTTCCCGATACAGACAACAGGAATCACGTGATCCGTCGAAGAGCCTAAATGCTCAGTCGCATATCCCCAGCCGAATTTACAGGCAAAACACACGATTCGCGGCTCATAATCTATGTCATATGTATGTACTAAAATATCAGGCACCAGAGCCCTCGCGCCGGAAGGACAAGCGGAAACACACTGACCACATGCTTTGCATTTAAGGGGGTCGGAAAAAGACACTAATCGCGGCCCCACCACTCTCCGTCCAAATGTCTCCGGTATCTCCACCAAGTGGGCAGTGTCATAGTTACACGCTGTCACACATATACCGCATCCGCTGCAGAGTTCCTCATCAACCTGAACGGTAGGGAGGTTCGCTTGAAGACCGGAGGCGACACAGGCTTTACAGGATATGCACGGTCCGCACTCAAGGCATCTCCTCGCTTCTTGCACAGCCTCTTCGAGGGTAAACCCCAGCTCATACATGTCGAATGTCTTTCTTTCGGTTGGCGGGGTCCATTTCACCGTCGTCTCCGGCAAATACCTACCTTTATGTGGCCTTTCGGTAGGCTCATGTCGGATCAACCACCGTTCCAAAACTTCTTTTCTCAGATATTTATCTATCGAATCGGCTGCCTGCTTCCCGTCTGCCATCGCATCGACCATAAAACCGATTCGCCGTCCATCACCCCCGACAAAGACTTCAGGTTTCGTGAGACTTTGGAGGGTGAGCGGATCAACAGCAAGCCTCCCTCGTTCATCAAAAAGTCCCAACTTTTCTAAGAACGGCCCCCGCATTTGACCTATAGTTATTAAAAGGACATCGCCTTCTACTTCTATCACATCGGAGGTATCAAAACGGGGATTAAAGCCCTTGTCATCGAACACCCCTATGCACTTGGGACATTCGATTTTTTTGAACTTTCCATCCTTGCCGGAAATGCTCCTGACGCCTCTTTGATACTCTATTCGTATCCCTTCCTGTTGAGCGCCCTCAATTTCATCATGATCTGCCGGTATCCCATCCCTGTGATTTTTGTCCCATGTCTCAAGGCACACAACCGTTACTTTGCCGCCCAGTCGATATGCAGTTCTTGCGGCGTCGAAAGCAACATTCCCGCCGCCGATCACGATCACCTTTTTCCCCTTAAAATAATCACCGGGAATTTTCCCGTCATGCACCTCTTGGAGAAAGGTGAGGCCATACTGGATATTATCGAGATCGTGCCAAAAAAGTCTCTCGGTACCAAACGTGAGGGGCCTGGCAACGATTGTGCCGTTTGCAGCAAAAAATGCCTTGAACCCCTTCTGTTTCAACTCCTCTAACGGGTTATCTCCGGCGAGCTTATGCTCAAACTCAACGTTTATACCACCGATCCTGATAATATTATCCACGACGGCATCGAGCACCTCTTTAGGAAGACGATACTGAGGAATCCACCGTACGGCTCCACCAAGTTTTTGTTGGGATTCGAAGATAGTAACATTGTATCCCTTTTTGCTTAATTCCCATGCGCACAGCAAGCCGGCCGGCCCGCCACCTATAACAGCCACTTTTTCCTTGTCCGTGGGGATATTGTGCGGCTCTTTTTTATATAGATAAGGAGTATATGTATCAGAGAGAAAACGTTTCAAGATCCTCCTCTTTATGGAACCCCCAACCGCCGCATAGTTACAATCGCGCTCACAGAGTCCGCAGATGTAACCGCAGACTGTAAAAAAGGGATTTGTCTCAAAGAGGTAGTCTCCAATCTGGATTATGCCATCATGCGCTTCTTTCTTATTGAGAGGGAGCAATGAAATCAAAACATTTGTCCGCTGAATATTCTCGTGGATCGGACACCGGATCTCACAAGGCGGCAAGTATTGTTTTGCAGCGGCCATAGCCCTAGCATCTCTATCGGTTCTCAACTTCCACATACTTATTACCTCCTGATATAATTGCTACCTAAGGTTATAGTTACTATAGAGAATAAGGACCTACAATGGGAGGAACGATAAACGGTACCCTCTAAATAAAGCCGCGTTCGCCAACCCTCCGCCCTGCCCCGAGTGTGCCGTATTCTTCCCCGTCTATATTGTCCCATCAGTCGATCTTTTTAATTATCATCATCGTCATTAATAATTTACAGTTCTTCAGGGCACTTAATTATATACAGTAATCGTTAACCCCTCTCTCTGTCAAGAGAATTTCTTCACATACTTTTTTCTATCTCTTTTTAAAACCTAAAGTTTACACTATAAAAAATTTCTCTTGAAAGGAGAAAAGGGGCTTGACGTGATCGCGCGATTATGATTAAAAGGAAGTGTTTGTGCTGAGATTCACTAGTAGGCGTGAGCGTAGCGATTTAATACCTTTAAGGAGGGAGTGTATGGAGATTATTTGCTGTTTAAAACAGGTGCCTGACACCGAGGCGGAGATCAGGCCGACCGCCGACAACACCGAGATCAACTACGAAGGCGTCAAATTTGTGATGAATGTCTATGACGAATATGCGGTAGAAGAGGCCCTCAAGGTAAAGGAAAAGGTAGGAGGGGGAACGGTCACCATCGTCACCCTGGGTCCCGAACGGGCGGCAGAGACCATCAGAACAGGCCTGGCCATGGGGGCCGACAAGGCGGTTCACCTCGATGACCCCGCCTTCCAGGGGGCAGATGCATATTCGACGGCCAAGGCGTTGGCCAAGGCTATCCAGGGGATGAAATACGATCTCATCTTCTGTGGTCTGCGAGCGATCGATGATGATTCTTTCCAGGTGGGGCATATCCTCGCTGAACTCTTGGGCCTTCCTTCCGTTACAGGGATCGTCAAATTTGAACTCTCAGGCGACAAGAAGAAGGCAACGGTACACCGACAGGCTGAGGGGGGTGTAGAGGTGTTGGAGGTCCCCCTGCCGGCGGTTTTCGGCGCGACCAAGGGATTGAACGAACCGCGCTATCCTTCCCTGCCCGGGATTATGAAGGCGAAGAAGAAGGAACTCAAACCGATCAAGTTGGCTGAGCTGGGTCTCAGTGCGGCAGAGGTGGGGAAGCAGGGAGCCAAGATCCAGGTATCAAAGTTTTCCCTCCCCCCCATGAGACAGGCCGGTAAAATCGTTGAGGGGGATACTCCTGAGAAGAAGGCGGCGAATTTAGCCAAGCTGCTCAGAGAAGAAGCAAAGATGATCTAAAACTCTGAAGGCAACGAGAGGAGAAGATATCATGGCGGGAATTTTGGTTTATGCAGAACACAAGGACGGCAAGATAAAAAAGGTGGCATTTGAAATTTTGAGCGAGGCCAAAAAGTTGGCCGAAAAGAAGGGGGAGTCGCTTTGCGCGGTCTTGATTGGATCGGGGGTGGAGGGCTTGGCTGCTGCCTTAGGTTCTTACGGAGCGGAAAAGGTGTATTGTGTAGAGGCCGATGGCCTCGGCACGTACACGACGGGCGGCTTTGCCAAGGCCCTCTGTGACCTGGTGCAGCAGGAGAAGCCTTCCATCGTCCTGTTCGGCGCCAGCGTAAACGGCAAAGATCTCTCCGCCCGGGTAGCCGGGAGATTGGGGGTCGGCCTGGCAACTGATTGCACCGGCATAGGCCTCGATGATGCGGGCAAGCTCCAGGTGCGCAGACCGATGTTTGCAGGTAAGGTCTATGCGGACGTGGTCTTCTCCGATGCCGCGTCCCAGATGGCATCTATAAGACCCAATGTCTTAACGGCCTCCGAGCCCGACGCGTCGCGCAAGCCCGAGGTGGCAAAGGTGGCCGCCGCAGTGAAACCCGAGGACATGATGGTCAAGATGACGGAGGTCATCAAGACCGGCGGTGAGAAGCCCGATTTGACGGAGGCTGGGATCATCGTCTCCGGTGGACGGGGAATGAAAGGGCCGGAGGGATTCCAGATTCTTGAGGAGCTGGCTGATGTATTGGGGGGAATTGTCGGGGCCTCGCGGGCAGCGGTCGATGCCGGCTGGCGGCCTCAATCAGACCAAGTGGGACAGAGCGGTAAGGTAGTCACGCCTAACCTCTATGTCGCCTGCGGCATTTCCGGTTCAATCCAGCACCTGGCGGGAATGGCAACCTCCAAGCTCATCGTGGCCATCAATAAAGACCCCGAGGCCCCCATTTTAAAGAAGGCGGACTATGGGGTGGTTGATGATCTCTTCACGGTGGTGCCGGCGTTCACACAAGAGGTGAAAAAACTACAATAATACCTTCACGCGATTGGTTGGACCAGGGAGGGCAAGCCCTCCATTTGTGCTTACGGCCCTGATCCAGCCCCT
>CAYHAB010000189.1:0-4736 GCA_964354505.1 uncultured Thermodesulfobacteriota bacterium | reverse complement strand
GCACTTTCCCCCTTAGCAGGAAGGTAAAGGATGTCCTACCTTTCATACTGGGTTCAGTTGACGGAAAGTGCCTCTTTATTCTAAAATTGCCTTGTGAAGAAGAATGGAAGTCCGGAACAAGTACTGCTGATCTTTCCCCCTGTTGCCAAACCATGTGAGCCGCCGGCAGGCATAGCAAGGCTTTCCGGGGCCCTGGCCGCTTACAACATAGAGCACACCCTGCTTGACGCCAATCTTGAGGGGATGCTGAGTCTCCTTAAAAAGCCGTTTTCCCCTGCTGACACGTGGACGCGCCGCGCATACCGCAATCTCTCACGGAATATAAACAGCCTCAAAAGCTGGAACGCCTATAAGAATATCGATACGTATAAACGCGCGGTATTAGACGTAAACCGCCTCCTCACCATGTCAGGCGCGGAAGGGGTGCGCATAAGCCTTGCCGACTACCGCGACACGCGCCTATCGCCGGTTAAGAGCCATGATCTCCGTTATGCTGCCCTCCATCCTGAAGAAAATCCCTTTTTCGAATATTTCAGTAACCGCCTGCCGTTGATCATTGAGCGCGACGGGACAACCGTCGCAGGGTTTTCCCTCAATTATCTGAGCCAGGCCCTCTGCACTTTTGCCATGATCGGGTTCCTCAGGAGGGAGTTCCCTTGTATTGCTCTTGTGCTCGGCGGCGGCCTTGTTACCTCGTGGATGAGCGGAGGTGGTTCTTTAGCCAGCGGCATGCACGGAGAAGGGCTTTTCAGCGATCTGGTCGATCACTGCGTTGCAGGCCCAGGAGAATACCAGCTCCTCTCCCTGCTCCACAAAGACCCTCCCCCAAAAATGCACATTACCCCTTGCTATGACACCTTACCTGTCCGCGACTACCTCGCGCCGGGGCCGATCCTCCCTTACAGATCATCAACCGGATGCTACTGGGGCAGGTGTTCATTTTGCCCTGAGAGAGCTGAAGGGACCGCCTATTCCCAGATCCCGCCGGCAACAGCGGCGGCGGAGCTCCGTGACCTGACCAACGGCATAAAACCTGCCCTTATCCATCTTGTTGATAATGCCATAAGTCCGGCCCTCATGGAGGCCATTGCCAAGCAGCCTCCCGGAGCGCCGTGGTACGGCTTCGCACGGATCACCCCGCATTTGAAAGACCCTGAATTCTGCGCGGCCTTGAAACAGTCAGGGTGCGTTCTGTTGAAACTCGGCCTTGAATCGGGCGATCAAGGCGTCCTCGATGCCATGCACAAGGGGATTGACCTCGAAACGGCATCGCCGGCCTTACAGAATCTAACAAAGGCCGGGATTGCAACCTACGTATATCTCCTCTTCGGCACGCCGGCGGAAACACGCGTTGAGGCGCTGCATACCCTCAATTTTGTGGTTGACCACGCAGAGGAAATTAAGTTCTTGAATGCAGCCATCTTCAACCTTCCCATCCATAGCCCGGAGGCCGCGACGCTCGAAACAGCCGGTTTTTACGAGGGGGATCTTTCCCTGTATGCAGCGTTTCAGCATCCCCAAGGCTGGGACCGACGCTTGGTAAGACAGTTTCTGGATACGGAATTCAGAAGACACCCTGCAATCCGGCCCATAGTAAGGAACCATCCACCCATCTTTACCTCCAATCACGCGCCTTTTTTCGCGTGTCAAGGGATTAGCCCCTCACAAGGGATTTTTTCTCGCCTCCTTGAAATATAGCAAACAGGTATTACTATAATAGCTAATAATAACATGAGAGAGAGGGGAACAATAATATGGTAACGGCAACCGAGACAGCTCAAAAGAAGATGGCGGATATATTGCAAGAAAAAAAGGACGCGCCTCAGTCCGTTCGGGTCTTCCTCAACGGGGGTGGGTGAGGCGGCCCGTCTTTAACATTGGCTCTGGATGAGCCAAGCGATGCGGACAGTAAATTTAACAATGGCGGCGTTCAATATATCATTGAAAATGGCTTGCACAAGATGACCGGTGACATTACCATCGACTTTGTCACTGAGGGATGGCAGTCTGGTTTCACCATACATGCTGAAAACCCTGTATCTGGATCTGGCTCCTGTTCCACAGGCGACGCGTGTTCAACAAAGGGGTCGTGCTCGTAATAACTGCATGATTGTGTCTTATTCCTGTCTATAAAGACGTGGGGGGTAATTATGCCCCCCTTGCCTTTTGTAATTATTACACCTTAGCCCCTTCACAGGGGCATTTTTGTTGCCCGACAATGCGTGCTATGATAAGATACCTTATTATAGTAAAAAGAGGGGTTCATTTTAGACAAAAGCCACACATTTTTAACATCTAAGAGGAGGGTATGACTATGAAAAAGCTCGGTATTGTAGTCGGTATCATCGTGGTCGTTTTTGTCCTGCTCCTGGTCTTTAAGAACGTCCTCATCAAGATCGCTCTTGAGGAGGGGACAAAAAGGGTAACGGGGCTGGAGCTTGCTATAGGATCTATGGATGTGGGTTTCTTGGCCCCAAAGGTGGATGTCACTGACATGAAATTGTTTAATCCTGCCGGATTCAACGACAAGGTTATGATTGACATGCCGAAGTTTCTTGTCGATTTTGAGCTTGCCTCGTTCTTCAAAAAGAGGGTGCACTTTAAGACCCTGGAGTTAAACCTCAAAGAGCTTACGGTGGTACGCAACAAAGAGCAGAGACTCAATATTGATGCCTTAAAAGCGGTGGGTGAAAAGAAGCAGCAGGGGGAAAAGCCTGTTGAGCAGAAGCAAGCAAAGAAGGCGCCACAAGTCACCATTGATAAGCTCATTCTGAAGATTGGAAAGGTCACCTATAAAGATTATTTGTTTGGGGAAAAACCCTTTACCAAGACCGTCAACGTCGGAGTCAATGAGGTCTACAGGGATGTTACCGACCCGAATAAGTTGGTTCTTCTCATAGTCGTGCGCGCCCTGGAGGGTACCGGAATCGCCCAGCTTGCGAACTTCGATCTCGGCACGCTCAAGGCAGACGTGAGCGATACCCTAAAAAAAGGCGTGAGCGGAGTGACAGAAGCAGGACAAAAGGAATTAGAATCCGTCGGAAAAACCTCCACCAAGGACGCTGAAAAGAAGGTTGAGGATGAGCTGACAAAGGGCTTACAGAAACAATTTAAATAGCAGGGGTTGGCAGCGTAAGGATACAATAATGCCCACGATCAACCTCATCTGCTTTGCTGTCTGTCTGGTCTGCATTGTTGCCGGAACGACGATCTCGATCCTGGCGATCTGGAACGTTGTTGAAAAAAGCTATATTGTTTGGAAGTCTCTCCTGACATTCGGGGTGATCTTTCTTGCCTCGCTTCTCACCATGACCGTGAGCAAGATCATTCCCGTTCATCGAGAAAAAAGGGGGGGCGGGAGGACATAGGGGAATTGGCATAAAAAAGCGGTGAAGGAACACGCTGCACGCCGATACCGTGATGATGAGGTCTATTGAGACGCCGGTTTGAAAAGGAGGATGCGATTGAAGGAGAACCACCTATCCCAAGGCGCCATGCTCCACACGGATAATGCTCTCCTGGTGATCATTGACATGCAGGAGCGGCTCCTTCCGGTTATCGCAGAAAAGGAGAGGGTAGTTGAGAATGTCCTCAAGCTCGTCAAGTTCGCCCGCATTATCGGGCTGCCGGTCATCCTCACGGAACAACAGAATCTTGGGGAGACGATCCCTGAGATTCGCAAGGAATTGGGGGATGTCCGACCCATCATAAAATTGGAATTTAACTGTTTTGGGTCCCGTGCTTTTGCAGAGCGGATACGCCGGCTGGGCAGGAATGCCCTCATCATCGCCGGTATCGAGGCACATATCTGCGTGGCGCAGACGGCGCTGCACGCTCTTTCTAATTTCACAGTGCATGTGGTGAGCGATGCCGTCTCCTCCCGCTCTCTTCACAACCGGGAGGTTGCCGTGCAACGAATGCGCCAGGACGGCGTTACGATCACGTCTGCGGAGATGGTGATCTATGAGTTGCTGGGAAAGGCAGGGACCGATACGTTCAGGGAGGCGCTCAAACTGGTAAAGTGATTCACAATAACAGGTAATCAGCAAAAAGCTTAACGGAATATCTGCTGTAACGTATTGTTATAGATATGGCACTGCAGTTACATGAGAACGCCTTACGCATTCTGGAATCCCGTTACCTCAAGAAGGATCATAGGGGCACCTGCATAGAGTCTCCGGAGGAGATGTTTCACCGGGTGGCCCACCACGTCGCCTCGGCCGAGACGATCTTTGATCCTCAGGCGAAGACGGCAGAGGCGGCGGAGTCCTTCTATCACATGATGACCGCACTGGAGTTTCTCCCCAATTCCCCCACCCTGATGAATGCCGGAAGAGAGTTGGGCCAGTTGGCCGCCTGTTTCGTCCTTCCGGTCGATGACTCCCTGGAGTCTATCTTCGAAGCGGTCAAGAACACGGCCATCATCCACCAGAGCGGTGGGGGGACGGGTTTTTCCTTCAGCCATCTGCGACCCCAAAACGCAATCGTCTCGACCACGAGCGGAGTGGCCAGTGGTCCTGTCTCCTTTATGCGGGTCTTTAACATGGCCACGGAGGTCATCAAGCAGGGGGGAACTCGGCGGGGAGCCAATATGGGGATCTTAAGGGTGGATCATCCCGACATCATGGAGTTCATAACGGCCAAAAAGGATCCCCAAGAACTCACGAGCTTCAATCTCTCGGGGGGGATTACCAGGCAGTTCATGGAGGCGTTGGAACAGAGAAGGGAATTCGAAC
>CAYHAB010000188.1:0-9417 GCA_964354505.1 uncultured Thermodesulfobacteriota bacterium | reverse complement strand
TGGCCAGCCTCGGTTTTTCCACCGCCTTTTTCAGGACCATGAAGGAAGTCCTCTTTTCCCCTACCGTCTTTTTCAGCAGGATGCCTGTGGACAAAGGGATTTCAAGCCCCCTTTTCTACGGGGTCATCATATCTTTCTTGGCGACGACTATCGGCCTCTTGGAGCAATATGCCTTCTCGGGTTTGATGGGGAGTCTCACCGGAGGAGAAGAAATGAAGGGGATGGAAGGTGTGAATTTCTTCCAGGCCGCTTTTCTCCTCATCTATGCCTTCTTGCTTCCGATCCTGCTAACCATCGGCTTCTTTATCATGAGTGGGATATTCCACATTTGCCTTATGGTGGTGGGAGCGGGGAAAAGGGGGTTCGAGGCCACCTTCAGGGTGGTGGCCTATGCCGGCAGCGCCCAGGTTTTCGCGATGGTGCCTTTTGTGGGAGGATTCATCATTCTCATTTACAATCTTGTCCTGTGGACTATCGGCTTCAGGGAAAGCCACCGCACCACGACGGGAAGGGCGTTGATCGCCGTATTACTCCCCATGGCTATTATGATATTCTTCATCGTCTTAATAGTTTTTGCTATCGTTATTCCTTTGATTCTGTCACAAGGCCAGATGGTGCCGCAACCGCAACCCCCAAGCTTTTAACTTTTAGCAACCCACCCAAAACTGCCTTTCAGTCTTCTAGGAGATCTGGTAGGATATTGATGAGAAACTTCCTGTCGATCTCCCACACTCCTTTCATCAATCCCTTAATCTTCCCCCACGGGACATGAGGATCCTTTGTCTCTTGGGCCAAACGTTGCAGGAGGGCCTTTTTCCCCTTTAATTTCAACAGTTCCTCCATGGTCTTCTGAACCCTCCGCATCTCCACATCAGGGTCCTTTATCTGATTCTCTAACTGCTGGAGGAGCTCTTCGACCCTTACCTCCTCGCTGCTGAGGCTAACACCTTCCAAGGCCTCTTCCAGGGTAGTCTGCACCCTCTCCAGATTCTTTTTATCCTGCTCTAACTCATGGAGCAGTCCGGCGATATCTTTTTCCGGTTTCAGTTCACTCAACTTTTCCTGCGGTATCTTCGGGGGTGCCGGTGGGGACATCGCCGCCGGCACTTGAACAGGCGTCTGTTCGGCCGCAGGGGTAGCTTCCTCCTGCAAGGTCCCCTTGCTTACTGTGCTAATGAATTCTTCTTCTCCCATCTCTTTCCCATCCTCTCCGAGGAGGTGGGATACTCTCAGGGCCCCTTCGAGGAGGGTCCTCGCCCGCTCTAGATCCATCTTGAAGACGGCCTTTCCCTTTCCCCTGATATCATGCTCTTCCTCCCACATCCGATCTTCTTTGCGGCGAGAATTGAGCTCTTTAAATTGACTGAGGATGGGGGAGCCTTCGCCATAAATCGCCTTGAGGGTAGTCTTCGCCCCTCTCTTCCATTCCTGGAATTTGGGATGCTGGTGATCGATCCCTTCATGCTTCAGGGTGTCGATCTCATCTAACAGCCTCTGAAGTTTCTGTCTTTCTTTTTCCTTTGCCATTCTCAGTGTTTAAAGGCCCTTTGGCCAGTAAAGACCATGGTAACCTGAGGATCGACATCATTACAGGCTTCAATGGATTCGAAATCGCGCTCCGATCCCCCGGGGTGAACGATACCCGTTACACCCTCCTTGATCCCGACATCTACTCCGTCGCGGAAGGGGAAGAAGGCATCAGAGATCATGATGGCCCCTTTGATCCCTCCCCGCTCCTCCTTTACCTGGTTATCTATCTCCACTTTCTGTGAGCGGTCTCTCTTTCCCGTTTCGATTTCTTGTTCCAACGTCTTATAAGGAATCCTATACTTCAGGAAACAGAGGGCGTCGGCGTACTTGGTATAGGCCTTGAAGACGGCGATCTCCGCCACCCCCACCCGATCCTGTTCACCTGTCCCGATGCCTACGGTGGCCCCCGCTTTTACATAGAGCACGGAATTGGAGGTCACCCCCTGCTCCACACACCAGCCAAAGAGCATATCGTCATATTCAGCCTTGGTGGGGATTCTCGCTATCCGGTACTCCTTGCCTTGATGGAAGGCGACGGCAGGCTTGAAGTCTTCGGGGGCAGATATGGCATTGATGGGGGACTGCTGGACGATGATCCCTCCATCGATGAGGGATTTGAAATCGACAAACCGGAAGGTCCGATACCGCTCCAGAGCTTCCATACGTCCTATCTTAATGATCCTGAGGTTTTTTCTCTTCTTTAAGATTTCCAGGGTCCCTTCTTCGTAGTCGGGGGCTACCACCACTTCCAAGTAATTCTGGCTCATTAATTCAGCAGAGGCCTTATCAATCGGGCGATTGAAGGCTGCACAACCGCCGAAGGCGGCGATCCTGTCGGCCATAGTGGCCCTATCATAGGCCGCAGCCAGGGTCTCCCCGTATGCCACGCCACAGGGGTTGTTGTGCTTCATAATGGAGACCGCTGGTTTCGTGGTGAGAAACTTCAAGATATTCAGGGCATTGTCGGCATCGGTCAGATTTGTCTTGCCGGGATGTTTGCCCGACTGCAACATGTCATCCTCGGTGATGGCACTGACTAAACCGTTGCCCGGTTCGATGAACTGGCAGTCGCCCAGGATCAGATTCCCGTTGATCAGCTCATAAAGGGCCGCCTCCTGACCGGGGTTCTCGCCATACCTGAGTCCTTTCTCGATGAGTTCCCCGGTTCCTTCATCGGGGATCTTCCAGGCGCGTTTCCGATAGATGAGGGTCTGGTCTCCAAACGTGACGACCATATCTTTGGGGAAGTGATCGTCCATAATAGTCCGGTAGGCCTTCTTGTAATCTTTCATGTTCTCTCTTGCGCCTTCTTATCAGATTATTTTTCTTCTCTTACATTAATCCCTTTGGCGGCCATAAAGACCACCGCTGAATTTTCTTGAACATCTTTTTGTAAAGATAGCACGGTATAGGAAGAAGCTCAAGGGTATTCTGGCAGATCTTTCGCCTCGAAGCGCATTTTAGAAATCTCTGTATACTACGCCAAAGGGGTAAAGAGTGGGGGCAAAGGATAAGGCTGGTGAGGATGGGGAAGGAATGAGTGAAAGAACAATAAGGAGAGGAGGCTTGCCGCCTCATCTCCTTATTTGTGGTCCGAGTAAAAGCTCGTGATCAAATGTCCCCCCCCAAGACGTACAGGAGCGACGGAAGGATTAAGCAACCTTACTTTTCCTTCCCGCCGACGACCTTTTTGAGAAAAGGCTCAAAGAGGTCGATGGGGATCGGGAAGAGGGTGGTCGAGTTGTTCTCCGCCGCCACCTCCCGCAAGGTCTGCAGGAACCGCAACTGCAGGGCCACGGGATGCTTCTCTATGATCACAGCGGCGTCGGCGAGCCGCTGGGCTGCCTGGTACTCACCCTCGGCGTTGATAACCTTGGCCCTCCGCTCCCGTTCTGCCTCGGCCTGTTTCGCCATGGCCCGTTGCATCTCCTGGGGGAGGTCGATGTGTTTGATCTCAACCAGGGATACCTTGATCCCCCAGATGTCGGTCTGCTTATCGAGGATGCTCTGGAGTTTGTGATTGATCTTTTCCCGCTCCGCCAGGATCTCATCCAACTCCGCCTGCCCCACGATGCTGCGCAGGGAGGTCTGGGCCAATTGACTGGTGGCATAGAGATAATCCTCTACCTGAACTACTGCGTCCTGCGGAGACATCACCCTGAAGTAGATCACCGCGTTTACCTTAATGGAGACGTTGTCCTTGGTGATGACATCCTGAGGGGGGACATCCAAGACCACCGTCCTCAGGGTCATTCGCACCATCTTTTCGATCCCCGGAATGATGAGAAAGATTCCCGGTCCCCTGGTCCCAACGAGCCTTCCCAGCCTAAAGATGACACCCCGCTCGTACTCCTTGCAGACCTTGACGGCGGAGGACACGATGATGAAAATAAATATAACGAGCATAACTATCCACGTAGTCATAATTCTACTCCTTCCCTGTTGTTTTATATCTTTATCACTTTGACCTTCATTCCTTCCATTCCCACTACCTGTATCTTCTCACCGGCCTTGATTTTTTCCTCCGCCACCGCGTTCCAGAGTTCACCTCTGATCTCCACGACGCCTTCCGGATTCAGATCAATTGTAGCGATCCCTTTTTTTTCGACCAGACCTTCCCTCCCGGTGGTGGGACGGCGGCGTTGACCCCTCACGACCATGATAAGGGCGAAAAGGAAGAAGGCGGCGCTCATCAGTACCACGGGCAGAATAAATTTTACAAAGGAAATCCGGAGAAATTCCGCCGGGCTATCGATGAGCATGATAGATCCCAAAAGAAGGGAGATTACCCCCGCGACGGAGAGGAGCCCGTAACTGGTAATTTTGACCTCTGCGATGAACAGGATGATCCCCAAAAGAATCAAGGCGATCCCTGCGTAGTTGATCGGGAGCATCTGTAAGGAGAAAAAGGCCAAGATGAGACAGATCCCCCCGATGACGCCTGGGAGGATCACCCCAGGATTGGCGAGCTCAAAGAAGAGTCCGTAGATGCCCAGCATGAGGAGGATGTAGGCGATATTGGGATTCGATATAATGGAGAGGAGTTGGTCCCGAAAGGACATCTTGAGGGTCTTTATTTCGAGACCCTTAGCCTTGAGGGCGATCACATTGCCAGAGGAGATCTCTATCTGCCTTCCGTCTATCCTGCTGAGGAGGTCTTCTAAACTGGGGGATACGAGATCAATAACGTCCAACTTCAATGCTTCATCCTCTTTCACCGAAACGCTTTCCCTTACAGCCCGTTCAGCCCATTGCTCGTTTCTCCCCCGCTGCTTTGCGATGGTCTTGATATAGGCAACGGTGTCGTTGAGGATCTTTCCCTCCATTTCCTTGCTTATTTCCTTTTCGCCCATCTGCACGGGGTGGGCCGCACCGATATTGGTCCCCGGGGCCATGGCCGCTATATGGCCGGCCAGGGTAATAAAGACCCCTGCCGATCCAGCCCGCGATCCACCGGGTGCAACGTAGACGATGACGGGGATTTTGGCGGTGAGGATGCGCTTGACGATAGAGCGCATCGACTCCATGAGACCGCCCGGCGTATCCAGCTGGATCACCACACAGGAGGCCCCATCCTGCTCGGCCTTATCAATTCCTTTGACGATATAGCCCGCTGAGGCAGGGTTAATAATCTCATTAACTTTGAGGAGATAGACAAAATTGCCCTGAGCAGAAGTGATGGAGAGAAATGAAGATACTACGAGCAAAGACAAAAGGACCTTTTTTAGCATCTTTTAGCATCGCCCCTTAACTAGCTTTAATCGATTTTTTTAAATTGTACCTCGGAAGTAATTTCCCTGTCAACCGGAAAGCCTGCCTTACTAAAAAGGACAAACCGACCTGTAACCTTTGCATATAAGACGAAATGAAGATTTGCTATTGCTTTTCTCTCGACTTTCTGCTATAAGGTAAAACATGCTAGATAATCGAATAGTACGATTAAGGGCGATCTTCGGATTGTTGCTCCTCATTTTTGTGGCCTCATCGATGGCATGCTCTTCCCTGCCGTGGAAGAAATCCCATTCACCATATAAAAAGGAAGAGTTGGCTAGGTTGTCGGACAAGGAGATATATGTCATCGACGGGGAAAAGTACGTCAAGGTCCCGGCAGGAAAGAGTGAAGAAGGGAATGTTAAATTTACCTATGTCAAGGTTGACAGATACTTGGCGGGAGAGGTCGAGCCGCTATCCCTTGAGGCGGAGCGGGTAAAGCGGGTAAAGAAGGAGGAAGTTAAAGGGGTAGAACGAGAGACTGCAAAAGAGGAGGCAGGCGCGGTACAAAAAACGGAAGAAAAGTTAGCACCCCCCGTTACCACAAGGCTTCTCAAGCATCCTTACCTCAAACGAAAGATAGCTATCCTCTCTTTTGAAGACCGCACCACGTTTACCTTTGAGAAATTCGGGGAGATCATAGCGGACAGATTGGCCAAGAAAATGGATAGTAAGGTCTTTACCTCCCTCGTTATGGATCGGGAGATGGTGAGACTAACCCTCCAAAAATCTGGCCTCACCCCTACGGAGCTCAAAGACCCTTCAAAGGCAAAATTGCTTAACAAGGCGTTAGGGGTTCAAGGGATCATTGTGGGAACGGTGTATGGCCCCTTCGCCACCACTGCAACTCAAGCCGAAGGCGAAAAGGTGTCGATGGCCATTGTACGAATAGATGTGAAGTTCATCGACACCACCCAGGGGCGCATTGTAAGGGAATTTGTCGCCACCAATCCTCTCGCCGACAGTGAAGAATTTGGGGCGTTGAGCGAAGAGAAGGCTAGATACAGAGCGGTAGATCTGGCCATAGATTACATCATCGCCCAGGTCGTCGATGAAATAAACGGCATGGATTGGTTTACTCGCATCGCTTTAGTTGAGGGGAATACGGTCTATCTCAATGCGGGTTATCAGACAGGTCTCAAAAAGGGTGACTTCCTAGAGGTATTTCCTGCTGGAGACATCAAGGGAACGAACCCCATAGGAAGGATTCAAGTATCCAAACTGTTCGGTATTGATGCTTCAGTAGCCCAGGTGATACAAGGAAAAGTTCAGGTGGATGCTGTAGTGAGGCCACTTCCTCAAAGTTAACACAAGTCCAAGGAGGACTGGACGAGATGTTTGAGATAGGGGACTTCGCCGTTTATCCTGGTCATGGAGTTGGGGCCATCGAGGGCATCGAGAAGATGGATATGGGGGGAAAGGTGCAAGACTTCTATGTGCTCAGCATACTCGACACAAAAATGACCATCATGATTCCGAAGGAGAACGCTTGTATCGCTGGCATGAGAGAGGTGATCGATCAGGGAAGAATACCGGAGGTCTATGCAATCTTGAAGAGCAAGGAGGTCCACAGCAAACATCAGCCGTGGAATCAGAGATATCGCGGCTTTATGGAAAGGATTCAGAGCGGTTCTATATTTGAGGTGGCCAAGGTATTCCGAGATCTCTACTCCTTGAAAAGCGAGAAAAGTCTTTCCTTTGGGGAAAGAAAATTGATGGATACGGCCAAGAGGCTTCTCATTAAGGAGTTGGCCATCTCGAAAGACGCTGAAGAGGCGGACGTCGGGAAGGAAATTCAAGGCATCTTGCCTTAAATAACGGAAGGCTTTATCATACTTTTTTCCCCTTATATTATTTTATCCGCTCATTGTGTTGGAGCGGATAAGTCTCGGTAAATCTCCTTCCTTCCGATCCCGCCTTGTAAAAAATTCAACGCAGCCGCCATCATGGGATGGTAAGGAGGTGTCATATGGGGCGGATAGGTTTAATCATCGTGCGCATTTTTCTCTTTATTTTTAGCTGCCTTGTAGGGATATATATAGGTCCAGAGCTGCTGCATTCCTCTTATGCTTCCCTCTTGGGAGGAATCGGAGGAGGTCTGGTTGCCGCGGCAGTCGTCTTCTTGGAGATCGGCATCAGGAAGGCCTCGGGCAAAGGGATTGTTGGTGGGCTCATCGGGCTCGTGACCGCTTTTTGTCTTACCCATTTGGTCGCCACGATCTCCCTTCCTCCCGGCTGGAGGCAAACTCACCTCTATCCCCTTATCTATATCCTAACGGGGTATCTGGGGATCATGATAGGAATTTGGAAGGGAAAGGAGTTTAACCCGGCCAACTGGAGGATGCTCAGCAAGACGGGCCCCCGGGGCGAGATACCCAAGATCCTCGATACCAGTGTCATCATCGACGGGCGGATTGCCGACGTCTGTGAAACGGGATTTATCGAAGGGCCCTTTATCATCCCTCAGTTCATCCTGCACGAGTTGCAGCACATCGCTGATTCCCCCGACCCCCTTAAGAGAAATAGAGGACGGAGGGGGCTGGATATCCTCAACCGGATACAAAAGCAAAGCGACCTAGAGGTAAGGATATCGGACCAGGACTTTCCGAAATTGAAGGAGGTGGATGCCAAGCTGATCGAATTGGCAAAGAGGATCAACGGGAGGATTATTACCAACGACTTCAACCTGAATAAGGTGGCCGAGCTTTTGGGGTTGACGGTCTTGAACATCAACCAACTGACCAACGCCTTGAAACCCGTCGTACTCCCCGGAGAGACCATCCACATACAGATCCTCAAGGAGGGGAAGGAACCGGGCCAGGGTGTAGCCTATTTAGATGACGGTACCATGGTTGTGGTGGAGGAGGGGAAAAAGATCATCGGCAAAGAGCTCGATGTCGTGGTCACCAGCGTATTACAGACCACGGCTGGCAGGATGATCTTCGCCCGACCAAGGGACGAGGAATTTTCCTCCGAGGAGCCCTCGTTGCGGGCAGGGAAGGCACATGGCTGAGAAAAAGGACACAGGCTACCGGACGGGGATGGGCTATGATGTACACCCATTGGTGGAGGGCCGCCCTTTAATCCTAGGGGGGATAACGATCCCGTATCATCGGGGGCTTGCAGGGCACTCGGACGCCGATGTCTTGGTGCATGCCATCTGTGACGCCCTCCTTGGTGCCATTTCTGAGGGGGATATCGGGAGGCACTTCCCAGACTCTGATCCTCATTATAAGGATGTGGAGAGCCTGTTGCTGTTGGGGAAGGTGGTGGAGATGGTCGCGAAGAAGGGATTTGTGATAGCCAACATTGATGCTACCATTGTGGCCCAGGCCCCTCAGCTGGCGCCATATCGCTCCCAGATGGAAGGAAAGATCGCCGCAATAGCAGGGGTCGAAAAAGAGCGGGTGAACGTCAAGGCTACCACGACTGAGGGATTAGGCTTTACAGGAAGGGGCGAGGGGATCGCCTCCTATGCCGTAGTCCTCCTGGAGCGGAGATGAAGGATGGGGTGAGAGTTCGGTTTGCCCCAAGCCCGACGGGGTTATTGCACATCGGGAACGCACGGACCGCCCTCTATAATAAACTTTTTGCCCTCCAACATGACGGGGTCTTTATCCTCAGGATTGAGGACACCGATGTGGTGCGACTCGATCCTGCTGCCGAGGCTGCTATCATGGATGATCTGCGTTGGATGGGTTTAGAATGGGACGAGGGACCAGAGGTGGGAGGCACGTATGGTCCCTACCGCCAGTCCGAACGGAGGGAGGTCTACCGGGAATACGCCCAGAGGCTTCTTCAGGAGGGAAAAGCCTATCCATGCTACTGCACGCCCGAAGAGCTGACCGATATGCGCGAGCAACTGCTGGCCAGAGGCGAGAGGCCTCGCTATCTTAGGCGGTGTCTAGGGCTCTCACCCCAACAGGCCAGGGAACTGGAAAAAGAAGGGAGGAAGCCCTCTCTACGCTTTAAGGTCCCTGAGGGGGCTACGGTGGTGCGGGATATCATCCATGGGAAAAAGATATTCGAAAATAAAAGAATGGGTGATTTCGTCATCATGCGCTCCGAGGGCAGCCCGGCGTATAATTTGGCCGCAGTGGTTGATGATGCCTTGAT
>CAYHAB010000187.1:0-4162 GCA_964354505.1 uncultured Thermodesulfobacteriota bacterium | reverse complement strand
ATGGCGGCCATGGGAGATGCAGGGGTCGCCTTTGATCCGCATAAGGTATCCATTTTCTTTGATGATGTCATGGTTGTAGAGAATGGGGTCTATGCCCCGGGTGCCAGCGAAGAAAAGCAGCGAAAGGTGTTACAACAAGAGGAGTTCACGGTTACTATTGATCTGCATGCGGGCAGTTCCACGGTTTCTGTCCTTACCACCGACCTCTCATATGATTACGTCAAGATAAACGCTTCATACCGCACTTAAGAATCTTTGCTCAGATAATACTACCAAAGAACTCCCCTCCCCTGGCGGGAGCCGTTACTTTAACGCTCAACCAGTTTTAGCACATATTCTACAGGGGGTGTCCGAAGATGCCGTATAAGAGTATTGCGTGTTTATCCTCATCAGAAAGGCGTTCCAAAGAAAAAATATTGCCCTCCTCGTTTATTGTCCCATTCAGGGAGCACAACCATCGTCTTTAGACGATAGTTGTTTACTTTGTTTGTTAAGGTAATATCAAATCGAGGATGCGTTTGCTACCATGCAGGAGTCAGATATCGAATCCAATAGAACATGAGAACGTTTGCAATGGAAGATAAGACGCGGACAATATATGGTCTATGTTTTGCTCCCTCCTACCCCGGTTCCAACGAACAGACGATGGTTGATTGCCGCCGCCCGGCGAAGTTATCAGAAACCGCGCTTCTTGGCGCGAAGGTTGCGGCGACTACCCTTGGGTTTAGATCCCCTTGGGCCTCGAGGCCGCGTGGATGCACCGCCGCCAGCATAATTCGGAGAGCGGCGCTGCCGCTCCTCTGCTTGGCTCACACGAAGACCCCTCCCGTGAAACTGGTGGCCGTCGAACCTCTTGATAGCCTCTGCGGCAGAGGCCTCCTCGGTGAAACTGATGAAGCTAAATCCCTTGGCACGACCGGTGGTGCGGTCGATTGGCAGAAACACTTCTGCCAAATGGCCCGCTTCCGAAAAAAGTCTTTCAAGATCTTCTTGCGTCGTATCGTAGCTTAAGTTCCCGACAAATACCTTGGTGTTAATGATGTCCTCCTTCCAAGTCGATTATCGACCGTCCCCGCCGTTTGCGGCCTGACTTATTAGTCTATGAATTTAGTATAATAGCATCTTTTTATCAACAAATCAACTTTCATAAATTATAAGCCCTTGGCAATGCACGCATTATTGTCCCATTCAGGGAGCACAATCCTCGCCTTTAGTTCGATCTTTGTCCCATAAAGGTTCAAGGGTCCAAGGGATCATGGGTTCTAAAAAAATGTCTGAATGCTTTTCACTCAACACCTTGAATCCTTGCATCCTGCCGCTAGCGGCATCCCGCTTCCGTAAATCTATAGTGCGGGGCGGGATCGACCCCTAAAGCTATCGCCTTTAGGCGATAGTAGTTTACTTTTAATAATTATAATTATACGACTCTCGTATAATTATGGAATACGCAGGTTCACTTACGCACAGTATGTTGTAAGGGCGAGTAAAGGTAGCAGTGTATGTGACGGGGATGCGGGTAACAAGTGTAAATTTTCAGCAACGCCCCCCTTCTTGATATTTTTACCAACGCGCATCCCCACTCAAGGTATAAAGAGGTTGTTGGTTGAAAAGTTCGGGTCGCTCGTCAAGTTCACACCGAGGCGCCTTAACCCTGCCTCATCACCCGGTGTGGGCATGTGGGTTATGTGGACCTCGCACCCCTGAAGTTCCGTCAATTGCTCCAGGGCCAATTGGGCTGCCGAATTTGTCGTGGCGCTGATGCTGAGGGCGATAAGGGCCTCTTCCAAGTCGAGGCTCAGAGACTTTTCCTTCAGGATTTCCATCTTCAGCCGCCCCACAGAATCCGTGATAAAGGGGGGTAACAACTTTATCTTTTCAGGAATCCCCGCCAAATGTTTAATCGCATGTAAAATCAGGCTTGAGGCGGCATGCATGCGCGTGGAATTGTTTCACGTTATAATAGTGCCGTCTTTCAACTTGATGGCTGCACCGCAATAAATTCCTTCATTCCCTTTATCCCCTTCCTGGGCCTCAAGGGCTGCCTGTCGTGCCGGCTCAACAACAGGCCTGGATTCGGGGCTCAGGTTGAAATCCTTCATGAAGAGCTCAACCCTCTGGACGGTCTCTTTATTCGCAAAACCCATCCGATATTCGCAGCGGTATCGGAAATACCGTCTGATAATCTCCTGCTTGGCCGCCTCCCGGGTCCCCTCATCATCGGTTATGGCAAAACCGGCCCGGTTGACCCCCATATCCGTCGGAGACTGATAAAATGCCTCATTCCCCGTAATCTTTGCCAGGATCCTCTTGAGGATTGGGAAGACCTCAACATCGCGATTATAATTTACGGCCTTCTTTTCATAGGCCTCCAGATGGAAAGGGTCAATTAAATTAAAGTCGCCAATATCAGCGGTGGCCGCTTCATAGGCTACATTGACCGGGTGATTAAGGGGCAAATTCCAAATAGGAAAGGTCTCAAATTTGGCATACCCTGCCCTTATTCCCTTTTTATGATCATGATAACATTGTGATAGGCAGGTGGCCATTTTACCGCTGCCTGGCCCGGGACCGGTAACAATGACCAGGGGTTTTTGCGTTTTTATATATTCATTAGCCCCATACCCTTCATCACTGACGATGAGATCAACATCGGTGGGATATCCTTTGGTGAAACGATGCGTAAAGACCTTAATATCTCTCTGTTCAAGCTTGTTTTTAAACAAGTTGGCAGCAGGCTGATTATCATAACGCGTTATAACCACACCGAGCACGCCTAAGCCCCAGTCCCTTAAGTCATCGATTATCTTAAGGGCATCAGAATCATAGGTGATGCCGAAATCCGCCCTGATCTTTTTTCTCTCAATATCACCTGCATAAATGCAGAGAAGGATATCGGCTTTGTCTTTCAATTGTTGCAAAAGTCGCATTTTTATATTTGCGTCATAGCCGGGCAAGACCCGTGCGGCATGGTAGTCATAGAGGAGCTTGCCCCCGAATTCCAGGTAGAGCTTGTTGTTAAATTTCTTCACCCTCTCCAGGATCTCAGCGGTCTGCTCCTGGATATACCGCTCGTTGTCAAAAACTGTTGCAGGTGCCATCTATTCCCCTTGTGCTCCGAGATCGGGTCTTTAATCTGTTATTACAGCCTTACAGGGGGCTGCTTAATCTTTGACCGCCTCACATCCTACGAAACCAACGTAGTGCAGCATGAATAGGCTTTTCGAAAAGGTATTATATCGTAGGGATTAAAATGTTATCGACCTCAATACAAAACGAGAACAGTTTCAATCAAAGACGGGATAAGAACAGATAGTCTTATGGACGACCCCTTCTCTCTTGCCCTGGTCCGGCCCCGTTATTGTCTCAGTTCTTCCAGGGCCGGTCCCAGGCTCTTCCACTTCAGATACTCAAGGAACGTGCCATACCACCCCGCCTGGTCGGTATCCTCCAAGGGCTCTGCCGGTAACAAATCGCCCTGCTTCACCAACTGCTTTGCCCTGGCTATCTCGTTACGCTGCTTGTAGAGAAGGGCGAGGTAATAGTAGCTGTCCTTGAGTTTAGGGTCCAGCGCGATGGCCTTTTCATAGCTCTGGATGGCCTTGTCATTATCACCCAGACATTCGTACGGCCCTGCCATGTCACTGTATACCTGCGCGTATGTGGCATCGAGCAAGACGGCCTTTTGAAACTCCGCGAGCGCCATCTTACAATATTCCTTCCCTTTCTCTATGTCCTTATAACCCAAGCTCTTTTTGTAGTATGCCAATCCCAGGGCCTTGTGGATCTTGGCGGATTTCTGGTCCAGTGCGGCGGTGGACTTCCAGTTTGCGATGGCGCGGTCATACTCACCGAGCCCGTAGGCCTCGAGCCCCTGCTGGTAATATGTCTGGGCATTCTGCGCAAGGGATGGATTGATCCAAAGGAAAAATACTGCCACGCCGATAATAAAAGTAAGCGCTTTACGCCTTATGTTGCCAGTCATAGTTCCTCCTCTTCTCTTACATGGTCTCACCTTATAATTTAAGTATACCTCTTGCCAGAAGACAAGTATAGTGAAACTTTATCAAGGTCTAAAGGTCGCCCCTCTTTCTTTTGTCACGTCTGCTCTCTAGTGGATAAGGAGTTCCGGTTCACCTGCGCACATGATATTTTCAAAATTGAC
>CAYHAB010000186.1:0-2939 GCA_964354505.1 uncultured Thermodesulfobacteriota bacterium | reverse complement strand
CAATGAGGATCCCTTGACTCGGCAGCACAATGATCCTGGCAGACACAGAGGGGACACGCATTACGACAGGCATAACACCGTATGCATCGATCAAGCTCTTTCTCCCAGTGCGCCAGGCGTTCTTTTAGATCCAATTTCTCTATCTCCTTTACCTCGTCGTAGAGGGATGCAGCCGTCCTCTTCGGTGAAAGGGCATCACCGGCCAGATGGTCATAGACAAGCGGTGTGGGGTATTGGCAGGAGAGGCACTTAGCGGCCATGACCTCTTCGAGAGGAATCTCCCGGCGTCCTTTGGGAGTTACGATGACGATGGCCTTTTCGGTAAAGGACGCGCTCTTGATCTGTGAAATATCCATTCGGGCCTTTATCTTGGCCATATCCACAACGCCGCGGCATGGTATCCCGAAGATGACGAGATCATCCCTGTTAATCAGCCCTTCCTGCAGGAGTTGTACGACGGACCGACTGTCACACCCCTTGATGACAATTCCCACCTTTCTCCCCTTGAGCTTTGGGAGATACGACGTCAGGTTGTGAACGCAGAGGGGGTTCCATATGAGTTGATCGATATCACCACGAGAGCGGACATAGATTGGTGAGGCATGCAACGGGTCGTACCCCTCCCCCCAGCCTATGACAATCGTCAGGCCATCCAGTTCCCGTTTAATTGCCTCTTTGACTTTTTCCAGTACCGCCACTTCCGTCTCCTTCTCCGAAATTGCGACGTGGTCCAAGGGTATGAACATGCTCGGTAAAATCGGTCACCACCTTCTGCCACCGGGCCCCCTCCGAGGCCGAAACCCACGTGTATTCAAATCTGTCAGGTTCGATCCCCATAAAGGGAAGAAAGCGTTTGAGCACCTCAAGTCGGCGCCGAGCGTAGAAGTTTCCCTCCGCATAGTGGCAATCCCGAGGGTGGCAGCCGGAGACCAGAACGCCATCTGCTCCTTCCATGAAGGCCTTGACCACAAACAAGGGGTCAACCCTTCCGGAACAGGGGACTTTGATAATCCTGAGGTCAGTCGGCTGCTTGAACCGCGATACCCCGGCAGTGTCGGCGCCACCGTAGGAGCACCAGTTGCAGAGAAACCCGACTACCCTGAGCTCCTTTCCCTCCATGCCTGACATAACGCCTCTACCTCCGCAATAATCTGATTATCGGTGCATTGCTGTAACTGTATCGCCCCAGGAGGACAGGTTGATGTACAAAGGCCGCACCCCTGGCAGACGGTTTCGATGACATGGGCCACTTTAATTCCGTCCCGAAGCTCCTTTTCCTCGATGGCGCCAAAGGGGCATGTATCGACACACTTGAAGCACCCTATACACCTGCGTTCATTCACCTGAGCGATCTGGGGATCGGATGCGAGCTGATCTTTTGAAAAGAGAGCCAAGACCTTGCTGGCCGCCGCACTCCCCTGCCCCACTGATGCAGGAATATCTTTCGGCCCCTGACAGGCGCCGGCCAGAAAGACGCCCGAGGTGTTGGTCTCAACGGGCCTCAGCTTGGGATGACTCTCCATGTAGAAGCCATAGCCGTCGTATGAGATCCGCAGCTTTTCCGCCAGCTCCTCGGCCCCGGGTGCAGCCGTTGCCGCCGTCGCCAGGACCACGAGGTCTGCCTCGATCTCCATCTGGGTCCCCCCCAAGAGGGTGTCAACACCCCTGACAACCATTCGTTTGCCTTTAGGGAAAACTCGCGAGACACGCCCCCGAATATACTGTACGCCGTACTCTTCCTGAGCCCGGCGAGTGAATTCTTCATAGCCCTTACCGGGTGAGCGTATGTCTATATAGAAAACATAGACATCAGAGCCGGGGATGTGATCTTTTGTTAGGATGGCCTGTTTAGCAATGTACATGCAGCAGAAATTGGAGCAGTATGGTCGGCCCAGGGAGACATCACGAGATCCTGCGCAGGATATAAAGACGATCCGTTTGGGTTCTTCACCATCCGAGGGGCGCTGGACGTGTCCTTGGGTAGGTCCTGATGCATTTAACATCCGCTCATATTGGATCCCGGTAATGACATCAGGGTATCTCCCCGCGCCATATTCCCCCAGTTCTTCGATATTGAGGAGGCCGTATCCTGTGGCGACGATAATAGCCCCAACCTCCTCGGTGACGATCTCATCCTCCATCTCGTAGTTGACGGCACCAACCGGGCAGACCTTGGCACAGACGCCGCACTTCCCCTTGGTGAAATAGCGACAGTATTCCGGGTCGATCTTTGCCTTTTTCGGAATGGCCTGCGGGAATGGGATGTTGATGGCCGTTGTAGGGGCAATTCCTTCGTTGTGATAATCAAAAGATTGTTTGTTCGGACACTTCTCCATACAGAGACCACAGCCGGTACACTTTTCCCGATCAACGTAAGTGGTCTTTTTCTTGATCTTGACTGTATAGTTGCCTACATACCCTGAGATATCTTCGATCTCCGCATAGGTGTAGAGTTTTATATTATCGTGTTGAGCTACATCGACCATCTTGGGACCCAAGATACAGATAGAGCAATCCACGGTGGGAAATGTCTTATCAAGCTGGGCCATCCTCCCGCCGATACTGCTCTTCTTTTCCACCAGGATTACGTCCAATCCGCCGTCGGCGCAGTCCAAGGCGGCCTGCATCCCCGCAACCCCGCCGCCGAGGACCAAGACCCGCTTGTTCACATCGAACAACGAAGAGTGAAGGTGCACGTTATTAGCCACCTTGGCCACCGCCATGCGTACCAGATCAATGGCCTTGCGGGTATTGGCCTCTTTGTCCTCTCCGATCCAGGAGCAATGTTCCCTGATATTGGCCATCTCAAACATGTACCGGTTGAGACCGGCCCGTTCTGTGGTGCGCCGGAAGGTGTTCTCGTGCATCCTCGGTGAGCAGGCGGCTACCACGACTCCGTCCAGGGCATGCCCTTTGATGGCCTCTTGAATCTCCTTCTG
>CAYHAB010000185.1:0-4614 GCA_964354505.1 uncultured Thermodesulfobacteriota bacterium | reverse complement strand
TGGCGAGGGTCGTGTAAAAGGATTTATAGGCCCTGGGATCGGTTACGTGTATCTGGAGCCCGTGGCAGGGCTGCCCCTGCCATTTGTCAAAGCGGGGGGTAAAGAATAGCTCTTGGAAGCGACAGCCAAGGAGTTTTCTTTTTTCCAATTGTTGCTTGAGCAGATGGGAATCGATGTAGGGTGCGCCGAAGGATTCAAAGGGCTTTGCCGTCCCCCTCCCCTCCGATAAATTGGTCCCCTCTAGGAGGACCTGACCAGGGTAGACCAGGGCAGTAGCAGGTGTCGGCATGTTAGGGGATGGGGCCACCCAGGGGAGGTTGGTCTGGGGGAAGAGGTATTCCCTTTTATATCCTTCCATGGGGATGACCTCCAGGTCCGCCCCTATCTCGCGCTCGCCGTTGAAAAAGTGAGCCAGCTCCCCCATGGTCATGGCGTGGCGCATGGGGAGGGGATGATAGCCGACAAAGGAGCACAGACTTTTCTTTAATACATTTCCTTCTACCTGCTCCCCGTTGATGGGGTTGGGGCGGTCTAAGACTACTATCTTCTTTTTGTATTGGGCTGCTGCCTCCAGGCAGAGCCCCATGGTAGTAGCAAAGGTATAGACCCTGGTACCGACATCCTGCAAATCGATGAGGAGACAGTCGATCCGCGCCAGCATCTCTTCGGTGGGGGTGCGGGTCTGTGAAGAATAGAGGCTGTAGATGGGGACCTTCAGAACAGGATCGACTTCATCCTCGGTCTCCACCATGTTGGCCTGCGCCTTCCCCCTGATCCCGTGCTGGGGGGAGAAGAGGGCCTGAAGATTCTCCCCTGCCAGTTCAACGACGATATCTCTGGTGGGCCTCAAGGCAGCGTCAACGGAGGCCTGGTTGCTCAAGAGCCCAATGTGCGCCTCCTTAAGCCAGGGGGGTTGAAGCTCCCTAAGCCGCTCGATCCCCAGGATCACCTGTCTCATCCTTAACCTTTTGAAAGAGCTCCCGGGAGAAGGCCACATCTTCCTCCTGCCTCAGCCCTGTTAGGTTTCCGATCCCGCGATAGGGATATTTTTCCTTGAGCCTCCTGATCCGCGCAAGGGCCTGTTTAACCCGCTCCTCGGGGATCTCCCCGGACAGGACCCCCTGTTCCAGGGCTGCCAGCAGACCGTGTACCTTCTCCTGTCCCACCAATAGGCAATCCACACCAGCTTTCAGGGTTGCGACGCCGCGCTCCTCTATGTTTCCCCATGAGGCCAGGGCGCCCATGGAGAGGTCGTCGGAGATCACGACGCCGTCGAAGCCGAGGTCCCGGCGCAGCAACCCCTGAATGATGGGAGGGGAGAGGGTGGCAGGCAGATCGGAATCGAGGGCAGGGCAGAGGAGGTGGCCAGGCATCACTGCGGTCACCTCGGCCTGTATGGCTTGCTGAAAGGGAATCAGATCGGCCCTTTCCAATTCCTCTCTAGACCGTTCGATAGTAGGGAGCTTGTGGTGGCTGTCCGTTTCCGTGGCCCCGTGGCCGGGGAAGTGTTTGGCGCAGGCAGCCACCCCTTCTACCTGGAGCCCCTCGATAAAGGCGGCGACCATCGCGCCTACCTGATAGGGGTCTTTCCCAAAGCTCCGTTTGCCGATCACGCGATTGTCGGGGTGCAGGAGGAGGTCGGCAACCGGCGCCAGGTCCATGGTGATCCCCATCACGGCCAGCTCTTTGCCGGTGATCATCGCTGCCCGGCGCGCCAGCGCCAGCTCGCCGATTTGTCCGAGATCCCAAGCGCTGGGGAAGGGGGTGATGCCTTGTTTGATCCTGGTTACGGGGCCGTGCTCCTGGTCAATGGCAATGATCAAGGGCGTCCCCGGCCCTTTGGAAAGGGCGGTTTCCTGCAGATCATCGATCAACTCGGCCACCTGGGCTGGGGAGAGGCAATTGCGCTCGAACAAGATGATCCCCCCCACCCCCTGCTCGATCAATCCCCGCTCCTCTTGCGTAGGGGTGGGTCCTGCAATCCCCATCATCACGGCCTGGGCGATCCGGTTTTTCAGCTCACCCATAGAGTCCTCCAGGGCATCATTCGTTTCGGGAAAAAGATGAACGGCGGGAATTGCCCCTTATGTGATCCCTCTCTCACTGGGAACCCGCACGAGCGCGTTGAAGACCTTTCTGAAATGGAATCCATAGATGGCAAGGGTGACGGCAAGGTTAATGGACTGTGGACGCTTGATCAGCGTCGAAACGAGGAGCCTCCAATACTGAAATCGCTCCCTCCCCCTGATGCCCAAAAGCCATACGGACTTCAGAAATGCCTTGAGGTAGAAAAAATTCAAAGGGGGGGTCTGTTGTCCGGAAGGCCTGTATTCGCGGAAAAAGGTCCTGATCCTCTTGTAGTAAGGTCTCGGTGCGTAGATGGTCTTCACGACCTTTTCGTAGCCGGCGACGAGTGTTTCGTAACCCATCTTGGGGACGAAGTTTATGGAGCAATCGGTGTTATCGCCCGTGATGCCGTGCACCAGACGGTTCTCTTTGTCCAGGCGCTTATAGAGGGGGGTTCCCCGCGGGGCATTGAGCAGCCCTACCATGGCGGTGACAATCCCGCTCTTTTGGATGAAATTGATCTGTCTCTCAAAGATGGAAGGGGGATCGCTGTCAAAACCGACAATAAATCCACCCGTCACCTGCAGGCCGTGCTGCTGGATCTTTTTGACGCTGGCCACCAAGTCCCGGTTTTTGTTCTGAAGCTTACTGCATTCGGTCAAGCTCTCTTCATGGGGGGTCTCAATGCCGACGAATACCGTGTCGAACCCCGCCTCCACCATCAATCGCATGAGCTCTTCATCGTCAGAGAGGTCTATAGACGCCTCGGTAAAAAACGAAAAGGGGAAATCCCTCTCCTTTATCCATTCAATGATGGCCGGCATGATCTCGGCTTTTAACTTCTTTCTATGCCCGATGAAATTATCGTCGACAAAGAATACCGGTCCTTTCCACCCACGGTCATACAGACTCGCCAACTCCGCCACGATCTGTCCCATGCCCTTTGTCCGGGGCACCCTGCCGTTCAACACGATGATATCACAGAACTCGCAGTTGAAGGGGCACCCCCGGGAATATTGGATGTTCATGGAGGCATAGTCTTTCATGTCGACGAGTCCCCAGAGGGGGATCGGGGTCTCTTTGAGATCGGGCCACTCACGGGTGGTGTAGCAATGTCGGGGGGATTCCTTCCGGAGGTCTTCCACAAATGGGGGGAGAGTCTTCTCGGCCTCGTTGAGGACCAGGTGATCTACATCGTCAAATTCCTCAGGAGCGGCGGTAAAGAGGGGGCCTCCTGCCACTATCGTGACCCCTAACTTTTTACACCGGTTGATCACCTCTTGCGCCGACTCACGCTGAACGGCCATGGCGCTGATAAAGACATAATCAGCCCATTGGAGGGCCTCATCTTTCAAGGGTCTGACGTTCATGTCGATGAGCCTCTTTTCCCACTCCCGGGGGAGCATGGCGGCTACGGTCAGCAACCCCAGCGGGGGGAAGGACGCTTTTTTGGAGATGAACTTCAGGGCATGCCTGAAGCTCCAGAAGGTGTCGGGGTATCTGGGATAGACGAGGAGAATATTCATTGATGGTCCTTTCATTGCGTGCCGTCTATTATGTTCCTTCGGGGATGAATAGGAGAAGGGAAGTTTTATTATAATAATTTACTATACAGCACTATGGTTTTATAGACAAGGGGTTTTCTTTATCCGGATAAAATCACCTTATTCGAGGGACTATTGTAAGAAGAGCCAAAAACCATTCAAAAAATAGACGATGCCTAGGGCACCTGATTTGTAACACGTTAATGATCTCCTCGTGTATCTTTCCGTGGTGGCGAGGGCGAAAGGGATTAATGGGGCTGGTCCTTTTCTTCCTCATACCGGAGGAAGAGGCTTGCAATAAATCCCGTGAGAGGAATGATCATAATTGATCGGAGTGCGGCAGGCACGCCGAAATGATCCGCAATGAGCCCGAGCAAGGTAACGCCGATCCCGCCGGTTCCGATGGCGAACCCCACCAAAAGGCCAGACGCGATGCCCAGCTTATGGGGGAGGATTTTCTGGGCCATGACGATGGTGACGGAAAACGTTGAAATGAGGAATATCCCCTCCAGCCCCAGGATAAAAAAGAGGAAGACGCTGTTCTGGACAACGGGGAGAAAAAACACGGGGAGCGTCACGGTCGAAAGGAGCATGGAGAGCCTCACAAAAAACCGATGCCCCCAGCGGTCGGCAAAGGGTGCGCCGATGAGCGTACCGGCGGCGCCGCAGATGAGGAAGATGGAGACGAGCTTGCCGGCAAAGAGGGGGTTCCCCTTGAGAAAGTTGATATAGTAAAAGGGTATGTAGGTCATAAGCCCCATATGCGTCCATGACCTCATAATAACGATGAAGATGACCATGCAGAGTGCAACATAAGAGGCAGTGGTTGTCTTTATTTTTGTTTTTTTCATTGCTTCCGCATGGGCGACAAAGGGCAAGGCAATGGTGCTCCGATAAAAGAGGATGATGGCCGTACAGAGGATGGCGGGGACGGCGATGAGGGAAAAAGAGGGGAACCCGAGGTATTCGATGATAGAGAGGGCGAGGATTGGTCCGATGGCAA
>CAYHAB010000184.1:0-8822 GCA_964354505.1 uncultured Thermodesulfobacteriota bacterium | reverse complement strand
AGGAGATGAGGGCCGATTTAGATACGGCTTCCTTCAAGCTCCCTCCACAAAATATTGAGGCGGAACAATCGATTTTGGGCGGTGTCCTTATCGAAAACGACGCCCTCAATACCGTTGTAGAATTTTTAGAGGACGGCGATTTCTACCGGGAGGCCCACCAAAAGATCTTCCATTGTATGCTCGCCCTTTCCGAGAAGAATGAGCCTCTCGATCTGATAACACTTACCAATGAATTGAAAAAGAAGAAGGAACTGGATGAGATAGGAGGGGCTTCCTATCTTGCCGGTTTGGTGGAATCCGTCCCCACGGCTGCCAACATCGCTTACTACGCCAAGATCGTTAAAGAAAAATCCATTCTGAGGAAGTTGATCAGCACGGCTACGGGGATTGTCACCCAAAGCTACCAAGAAGGGAAGGATCTTGATGACTTTCTGGATGAGGCCGAGCAGGCCATCTTTCGTATATCAGAAAACAAGATAAAGCCCGCTTTTTATCCTATTAAGGAAATCGTCAAGGAAAGCTTTAAGGTTATTGAACGGCTTTATGAGAAGAAAGAACTCATTACCGGCGTCCCTTCGGGTTTTAAGGATCTGGACAGGAAGACAGCGGGTTTTCAAAATGCCGACCTTGTCATCGTAGCCGGCAGACCGAGCATGGGAAAGACTGCCTTGTGTCTGAACGTCGCCCAGCACGCTTCCATCAATTCGAAGGTTCCCACGGCAATATTCTCCTTGGAGATGTCTAAGGAGCAGTTGGCCATTCGTATGCTGTGCTCTGAAGCGAGAGTGGATAGTGCCCGACTGCGCAGTGGATTTTTGAGCGAGAGCGATTGGCCCAAGCTGACTATGGCCGCTGGAGCGCTGTCCGATGCCCCGATATTCATCGATGATAGCCCTGCCATCTCTGTATTAGAGTTGAGGGCCAAGGCGAGGAGGTTGAAGGCAGATCGCGGCTTGGGTCTGGTCATTGTCGACTATCTCCAATTGATGAGAGGAAGGAGCGGTGTGGAGAGAAGGGAACAGGAGATTTCAGAGATATCCCGCTCCCTGAAGGCCTTGGCCAAAGAGCTGGATATCCCCGTGGTCGCCATATCTCAATTGAGCCGGAAGGCCGAGGACAGACCGGGGAGAAGGCCTCAGCTTTCCGATCTCCGAGAGTCGGGGGCCATTGAGCAGGACGCCGACGTTATCATCTTTATTTATCGTGATGAGGTCTATAACCCCGATTCGGAGCACAGGGGAACGGCAGAAGTCATCATCGGAAAGCAAAGAAATGGTCCGACAGGGAAGGTGGATCTTTCCTTTATCTCCGAGCACACGACCTTTAAAGATCTTTTTCGTGGCGACTACAAAGGACCCGACACAGAGGGGTAAAGCAAATGAATGCACCTAATGTCATTACCATCCTGCGCATCCTTTCAATCCCTTTCTTTATCATCTGTCTGATCTACGGACGCCCCTTTATTGCGCTCCTCATATTTGTGGGAGCGGGGATTACTGACGGCCTCGATGGATTGATTGCACGGGTCTACCGCCAGAGGACCCCCACAGGGCAATATCTCGATCCCATTGCCGATAAATTAATGCTTACTTCCGCCTTCATCATTCTGGCTGTATTGGGAATGATCCCTAGTTGGCTGACGGTGATTGTTCTTGCCAGGGATGTAATTATCGTGATGGGTATCCTCATCTTGTTCCTCACCTCCCATAGAGTCGCGATCAATCCCCTCTTCATCAGCAAGACCGCCACCTGTTTTCAGATCGCGACAATAGTGTGGGCTCTTCTTGCGCCATATTCACTTTTGTTAAAGAGCACCTTGCCTTATATCATATGGGTGACTGCCATCTTGACCTGTATCACAGGACTTCAATATATATACATTGGAACCAAATACCTTAACGAGCAGGGAGGTTGATTATGTCCGCTATCCTAGATATCGTGGCACGAGAGATCCTCGATTCCCGAGGGAACCCTACGGTGGAGGTTGACGTAACCTTGGAGAGCGGTTTCGCAGGGAGGGCTGCCATTCCTTCAGGGGCCTCTACAGGTGAGCACGAGGCTGTAGAGCTGAGAGATGGTGATAAGAAAAGATATCTAGGCAAGGGGACCCAGAAGGCGGTGGCCAACGTAAACGAGCGGATCGCCCCTGAACTTATTGGCATGGACGCCTTGGGTCAGATGGCCATTGATCAGATCCTTATCGACTTGGACGGCACTCCCAATAAGTCCGCCCTCGGGGCCAATGCCATCTTGGGGGTATCGTTGGCCTGCGCCAAGGCAGCTGCGTCTTATCTTTCCCTTCCCCTCTATCGTTATCTGGGAGGGGTTTACGCCCACCAACTACCGGTCCCGATGATGAACATCCTCAACGGCGGGAAACATGCCGACAATAATGTAGACCTGCAGGAATTTATGGTTGTGCCCGTGGGCGCACCCTCCTTCCGCGAGGCCCTCAGGATGGGGGCGGAGGTCTTCCACCACCTCAAGGCCATCTTAAAAAGCAAGGGGTACAATACCGCTGTGGGAGACGAAGGGGGGTTTGCCCCCGACCTACGATCCAACGAGGAGGCGCTGGTGGTAATCATGGAGGCCATCAAACAGGCGGGCTATACCCCAGGAGATGAGGTGGCCATTGCCCTCGATCCCGCGGCCAGTGAGTTTTTCCAAGGTGGAAAGTATATCTTGCAGGCTGAGCAAAAGAAGGAAAGGGGTTCCTCGGAGATGGTGGCATTTTACGAAGACCTCATAGGTCGATATCCTATCATCTCAATAGAGGATGGTCTGGCCGAGGACGATTGGGAGGGATGGCGAGCGCTGACTGCCACGCTTGGCGGAAAGGTTCAGATTGTGGGTGATGACCTCTTTGTAACCAATAGGGAGCGTTTGGCGAGAGGGATCAAGGAGGGAGTAGCCAATTCCATCCTCATCAAGCTGAATCAAATAGGGACCCTTACTGAGACCCTTTCGGCCATCGAGATGGCGAAAAAGGCCGGGTATACGGCGGTGATCTCCCATCGGTCGGGTGAAACAGAGGACACCACCATCGCCGATGTAGCAGTGGCGACCAATATAGGGCAGATCAAGACGGGTTCGGCCTCCCGTACCGATCGGGTGGCCAAATACAATCAGCTCCTCAGGATAGAGGAGGAGCTGGGCGAGCAGGGGGTTTTCCTAGGCAAGGAGGCATTCTATGGAATCCGCGGATAAGGAGATACGAGATTAGAAGGGGTTATAGTAGTGGTCCCGTGACGGTCTTTGTCCCGTGAGTGGGCCTTTCTTTTTGATATCCATATCAATGGAGAGATTCGAATATCTAGGGACTACCGTAAAGAAGTATCTTTTCCCCTACCTAGGCAGATTCAGCGGTTTCGACTATCTCTACCTGAAACTGGGTGGCCCCGTCAGGGGGTGAAAAAAAGATGATGGTAAAGGGGAGGGCCTCTTCGGAGGGGACGGGACGCGCTTGCCCTACTGGTATGAAAGCAAAGGATGTCTTGAGGGCGTCATAGGTGGATTGTTTTACCTCCTCATCGGTGATGGTGATACCACAAAACCCGCTGCCGGTGGCAACTACCTTTCCCGCTTTATCGTAGAGGGAACCATTTAACTTCACGAGTTTTTTGGTCTCCTGAGAGCGATTGGCCACTTTCCCCTGGATGACGTAGACTTTCCCTCCTTCCAAGGTATGCTCAGAACCCCTGAGATAAAGAAGAAAGAGCTTCTGCTCCTTTTTTCCCTCCATTAAGTTGTAGATTTTTTCATAGAGGTACTCAAATGCGGGAATGGAGCGCCCCATTTTGCTCCAGTAATATAAGGCGCCGGTGACTGTCACGAGCAAAAACATAGTCAGAAGAAAGGTGGTGGATATCGTGCGCTCTTTCTTCGCCGGGGCTCCTTGCATGGGTCTGCTCTTGAAGGGTAACATCTCTTCTTCCGGACTCGGTGCCTCTTCCGGCGGCAGTTCTTCGGCAAACAGGGCTTCTTCAACAGCAGGCGGGACAAAGGCTCGAGGGGACGGGCCTCCATTTGGCGCCGGCAGCGCGGGCTGCCTTGGTTCCGGAGGGGGTTGTGAAGTGAACTCCTTTGCCCACTCCTTCATAAATGTGTCTTCAGTGCTTTCTTTAGTCGCGCCGAAGATCTCTTTCTCATTCAGGGTAAGGGGGTGAGGTATCGTGAAGACGTGTTGACATTGAGAGCATCTAACCTTAGTTTCCCCGGGTCTTACCTTGGTCTCATCGAGATTATATGTTGTCTCACATCTATCACATTGAACGATCATAGGTATGTCCCTTTAATATACTATACAAATTATTTCCCAATACATCAAAAAAAGCAAGGTATTTTGATTAGATACGATCCCCGGCATGGGAGAACCACTCCCTCATCTCTTCTCTGGTGGTTGTCATCTTTTATGGATACTATAAAATGTACAAGATGTCAAGGGAGTATCTCCATTGCTTTTGAGTTATCATAGGATAAAATGACAAGGGCTATGTGCTCGAAATCCCATGTAACATAACCCATCGTGCAAACTTTTTAATCGATGGCAGCCCATTACCCCTGAATAAACGAGGAAAGGGAGATAATGCGTAACCGGGGTCTCAAGGGATCTCATCGCGTAGAGTACTATAACCTCGAGCGACTCACGCAAAAAAAAGGGACCTGCCAAAAAAAGCAGATCCCCAGGAGTGAGAGGGGATTACCTGATCACCCAATGACCCGGCACCCGATGACCGTGAGGTCCCCAATGTTCAGGGACCCACACCGCATGGTCAGACCTTGGGCGTGGAGGGTGGGTATGGACCACTGTGGTACAAGAAGCAAGGAAGAAGAGGATAAAAACGAGGAATACTGTTTTTGGCATGATTGATCGCATGGCCGCTCACCTCCGGGCTGATGATATTTTTATATCTTTAGACACTCATCTGACGTAAAGGTTTAAATTTATATCGGCGGCGTCTTTTATCCTCTTGATACAGAAAGATTTTCTGTGGGGTCATTTGATATCTCTGTTCCTGTTGACACGCTTCTCTTGACCGCAGGTCATTTACGGTATATGATTTTTAATCATCTTACGGCGCATATCACAAAAAACAGAGGCTGATGAAAAGATATGGGTCGTTGAGGACGATAGTACAGACATTACGGAGTAAACGCGAGGTAACTTCCCGATGATGTTCGAGAAAATGATAAAATATCTGTCTGGAATGGCCTGTTTCATGCTCCAGAATATTATAGGCTGGCTCTGTGTTACCCCTCTCGAGAGTCATTTCTATGGGACTGCGCCAAACAGCAGAAAAGCGCAGGATGCCTCGTCGAGCAAACGAGCGGTTGTTTCTGATGATCAATCCGTTGGGGGGCAGGCCGTCATAGAGGGGGTGATGATACGTTCGCCACGGAGAATAGCGACGGCCATCCGTAAACCTGACAAGGAGATTCTCACAAGAAATGATCCCTATATCGCTTTATCAAAAAGGCACAAGCTCTTGAACATCCCCGTTTTACGTGGGGCGCTGTCGTTCTTTGAAATGCTATTCATCGGCATTAAGACATTGAACTTCTCTGCCGACATAGCCCTCGAGGAGGCGGAAAGGGCAGAGAAGGGTGTTGATTGGCAACGGACGCAAGGAGAGAGAGTCAAAGATGGGCTTATCCTTGCAGGGGTCCTCGCTCTTGCCCTCGGATTGGCTCTCGGCATCTTCTTTGCCCTCCCCCTGTTTCTTACCGAGGTCATGGGGCTGTCCAAGAACGCACTTTCTTTTAATGTGGTAGCCGGCATCATACGGTCGTGTTTTTTCTTGGTCTATCTGTGGGCCATCAGCCGGTGGAAAGAGATCAAAAGGATCCTCGAGTATCACGGGGCGGAGCATAAGGGCATCTATGCCTTCGAATCGGGTGAAGAACTCACCATCGAGAATGTGCGGAGGTATAGCACCCATCATCCACGTTGCGGAACCAGCTTTTTGCTTATTGTGGTTATGCTCGCCGTCTTATTTTTTGCCGCGGCAGACACCGTCGTTGGTTTACTGATAGGCCATAGCCCCACCCTTTGGCAGAGGTTCATAACCCATTTTTCCCTCCTGCCGCTCTTGGGCGGGATCTCATACGAGTTGCTCAAGCTATCCGGCAAGAAACGCAACAACAGGTATGTCCGGTGGGTAGCGACTTCCGGCCTTTGGCTCCAAAAGATGACGACCAGGGAGCGTGATGATGCCCAGATGGAAGTAGCCATTGTTGCCTTGAAAAGTGCCTTGGAGAAGGGGTAACCTTTCGGAATTCCCTATCGCATGACTTCTCAGACCTCGCTACGGCTCGTTTGCTTATTTGAATGATCGTACCTTGCCCATAAGGATCAGCCCCGGCCTTTGATGTACCCTGCCAGCTTGTGGAAGCCAAAGCTGGTTCCCGCAAGCTATTGGCAGCAACCCCGCGATAGGGGTTTTTCAACTGGTCCCAAATATAAAAAACGGGGGGAAATGCCCCCGTTTTTTGAAATATTTTCTTTAAAAAAACTTATTACTAGATTAAATAATTCCCATGCCTTTCAAGATTGAAAGCATAACGGCTGCGGCCATCACCGAACCTACCTGGCCACCCGTGTTGGCTCCCATCGCATGCATGAGGAGGTAATTTTTTGGATTATATTTCTGCCCTTCTTTTTGCACCACTCTGGCTGACATCGGATATGCCGAGATACCGGCGGCTCCGATAAGAGGATTGACTTTTCCTTTGGTCACCACCTTCATAAGTTTCCCAAACATTACTCCGCAGACCGTGTCGAGGCAGATGGCCACAAAGCCCAGGGCCAGGATGATCAAGGTCTCGGATTTTAGAAATACCCTGCCGTCCATGGTTGCTCCAATGGATATGCCCAAAAGAAGGGTGACGATGTTGGCGATCTCGTTCTCAGAGGCCTTGGCCAGTCGGCTCACGACCCCACATTCCTTCAGCAGATTCCCCAGCATGATCGTTCCCAACAGGGGCAACCCCTTGGGTGCGATGAGGCCTCCAAGTACTGTGATGACGAGCGGGAAAAGGATCTTCGTCGTCTTTGAAACAGGATTTGCTGTCATGCCCATATTGATTGTTTTCTCTTCCTTTGTCGTCAACCACCTCATAATCGGCGGTTGGATAACAGGGACCAGAGACATATACGAATAGGCTGCCACCGAGACTGCACCCAAGAGGTGGGGGGCATATTGAGAGGTCACATAAATCGCTGTTGGACCATCACAGGCGCCGATGATCCCAATGGAGACAGCTTCCAACTTTGTAAAACCTAAGGCCAGTGCCAAGGCCAGGGTTAAGAAGATACCAAATTGTCCTGCCGCTCCGAGGAGAAATATCTTCGGATTTGCCAAGAGGGGACCGAAATCAGTCATCGCACCGATCCCTACAAAAATGAGGAGCGGGAATAACTCGGTCAGAATACCTGCTTCGTAAATAATTCTCAGAAACCCCTCTTTGTCCATTAAACCCGCTAACGGGATATTGACTAAAATCGCCCCAAATCCAATGGGAACGAGAAGCAGAGGCTCAAAATCTTTTTTGATTCCTAAGTACAGGAGAACACCTCCCACCACTATCATTACTGGGTTAGACCAATGGAGGTGGGTAAAGCCAGCAATGAGTCCGTTTAAGCCGCTTAGTATCGCATCTAACATGTTTTATCCTCCTTATTTCAATCCTATTTTCCCTCTTCTTCCTTCTTATCAGGGAAGAACTTTTCCAGAACACTCATGAGGAGGCTAAAGATCCAAAGGGTCAGTAGGGTGCCTCCCATCCCAACGATTATCATGGTAGTAGCAAATGTCCAGTTATCCATGTTAACATACCTCCTAATAGATAGTGGGGAGTTCAAAAGGATATCTCCCCTTTAAAGGGTTATTAAGACGACATTAATGTTAAAGTAGCGGGTGGAGGCCTCTGAAACAGTGTTGTGCGTTGAAAGGAGGAAAATAAAACGTAGAGTGGATTTTTCAGCTGGAAGACGCGACTAATTCGATTGAATAAAGAAGATATCGACTCAAATCCGCGCCATAAGCTTTTAATCATGCAGGGATTACCCTGTTCTGATTTTATAGCAAGGGACCTTTCGCAAACTAACCATTCAAATCCGATGGCCTGATCCGTTTGCAATAGAGGAAAACCGAGGAGTAATACTATAATCAGGAAGAGTTGAATCCATTTCATATTTAATACTCATACAATACAATTTTTCCATTTTTATAACACCCCCTTTTTAAAAAGGCAAGAAAAAAATGTGATTTTTTTAACAATGTTTCAATTATGGGCTTTATAATCTTACAAATCCGTTATTTGAATGGGCGCAACTGCCGGAAGGGGGTCTCGTTTGAGTTGAAACGACCTCTCCGCTTTGCCTAGCGGGCGTTGAGGAGCACGGAATAGGTGCCTCTCTGCAAAATCTTTTGCAAACGGCTTTACTTTGATCGCACGATTCGATATCTTTTTGAAGGAGATGTACCAGCCGTCCTACATCACGTTGCATGAAAAGAAAGAATTACAGAGGAGGATCAATGGCCTGAGGGAGGTCCTCAAAAAATGCCGCCTCTGCCCTCGAGCGTGTAAGGTGAACCGCCTCGAAGGCGAACAGGGATACTGTCGGGCAGGTGCCGATGTCATGATCTCCAGCGCCTTTCTCCACTTCGGCGAAGAACCCCCCCTGGTGGGATCCCACGGCTCAGGCACCATCTTTCTCACCCATTGCAATCTGAGGTGCGTCTTTTGTCAGAACTACGATATCAGCCATCTGGGTGAGGGAAGGCGCATATCAACCTCGGAGCTGGCTCAGCTGATGATCG
>CAYHAB010000183.1:0-5212 GCA_964354505.1 uncultured Thermodesulfobacteriota bacterium | reverse complement strand
GAGACATGACAGAGACCTATGGGCGGGGTTAACTATCAGGCGTCGTATGGAAGACTCCTCATACTGACAAGGAAAATCAACACATACCTCTATATCATCCCTTCTTTTTTAATCGCTCGTAGAGCCTGAGATATTCTCCTGCCGATTGCGTCCACGAAAAGTCCTGGGCCATGGCCTGTTGCACCAGCTGCTGCCAGAGTTCCTTGTCCGCAAAGCATTGCAATGCCTTCTCGATGGCCTTCCACAAGGCATCAGGATTATAGCCAATAAATTTAAAGCCGGTCCCCTTTCTCTTTTTGGGGTCTACCTCGACAACCGTATCGGCCAATCCACCGGTATGGCGCGCGACAGGGAGGGTCCCATACTTGAGGCTGTACATCTGGTTCAGGCCGCAGGGCTCATACAGCGAGGGCATGAGGTAGATGTCGCATCCCGCCTCTATCTGGTGGGCCAATGCCTCATCAAAGACGACCTTTACGGCCATCTGCTGCGGATATTTCCGGGCCAACTGGGTAAGGAGGCTCTCGTACCGCTTTTCCCCGTTGCCTAAAATCACCAGCCCTGCCCCTGCCGCCATCACCCTATCCACCACCGCGCAGAGTATATCCAACCCCTTTTGCCCTGCCAGACGCGATACCATGCCGAACAATGGCCGTTCCAACAGGGCATGGGCAAGCTGGCATCGCTTTAAAAGATCCTCTTTGCACGCCCTTTTCCCGCTCAGGTCATCACGGCTGTAATGGGTTGCTAGGTGAGGATCATCCTCAGGATTCCATACTGAATAATCCACCCCGTTGAGGATACCGATGAGGCTGCCGGCCTTGGTCTTGAGAACCCCTTCCAAACCATTGCCGAATTCGGGTGTTTGGATCTCTTTGGCGTAGGTGGGGCTTACGGTGGTCACCTGATCGGCAAAGACGACCCCACCCTTCAAGAAGTTGGCCTTTCCCCAGAATTCCAGCCCCTCAACCGAGAAGAGATGGGAAGGGAGCCCCAAACGGGGAAAGGTCTCCGCGGAGAAGATCCCCAGATAACCGAGATTGTGTATGGTGAGGATAGTCTTGGTCCGCGCCAAGAGGGGATCGTCTGAAAAGACGGCCTTCAGATAAACCGGGATGAGGGCCGTCTGCCAGTCATGACAGTGGATGACATCCCATCGCTGATCGAGGGCCTTGCTCAGGGCAAAGACTGCGCAAGAAAAGAAGGCAAAGCGCCGGGCATTATCAAAGTAATCACCTTTGGGTGTGCCGTAAAGGGAAGTACGATCAAAGAACTCATCACGCTGCACAAAAAAGATGGGTATCTCCTTCGTCAGCCAGCCCCGGTATATATCCGCCTGAATCTCATCGCCGCCTACCGGAACAGGAAGGTCTTCCATCACCACCTCAAGGTCCCACTTCCCCTCCTTGATAATACGGTACAGGGGCATAACCAGGGTCGGCGCCACACCCAAAGGAAGCAACGCCTTGGGGAGGGCCTCACACACATCAGCCAGCCCTCCGGTCTTGGCAAATGGGGCGATCTCCGAGGAGGCAATAAGGACCTTTACACCCACAGAACCCATTCCTTACATATTCCAGCCGCCGGTCACCTCCAGGATGGCGCCGGTCATGTAGCTGGAATCCTCAGAGGCAAGGAAGGCCACAACATTGGCGATGTCCTCGGGTCGGCCTACGCGCTTCAACGGTACCTCTTCTATCATCGGCTTGAGGTATTTTTCCGGTATACCGCGCAAAAGGGCGGTATCAACCAGACCGGGCATGATGGCGTTCACATTGATGTTATACCGGGCAAGTTCTCTCGCCGCGGTCTTGGTAAAGCCGACAATCCCTGATTTAGCGGCAGTGTAGTTGGCATCGCCGATGGCACCAATACGGCCGTAGATAGAAGAAATGCTGATGATCTTGCCTGAGCGCTGCTTCATCATGGAGGAGACGGCAGCCTGGGTGCAGTAAAAGACCCCCTTCAGGTTCACGTTGAGGACTTCATCCCACTGGTCATCCTTTAAGCGCGCGAGCACGTTGCTGCGCGCGATGCCTGCGTTGTTCACCAAAATATCGATTCCGCCCAACTCCCGCACCGCGGTCTGGATCATCCGCTCGACTTCATCCCTCTTGGAGACATCGGCGACTACGGCTACGGCCTTTCTTCCCAAAGCCCGAATCTCCAAAGCGGTTTGAGGGGCAGTCTCGGGATTGATATCATCGACGATGACATCAGCGCCACGCTGGGCCAGTTTCAAAGCAATTGCCTTGCCGATCCCCTGACCGGCGCCGGTCACAACGGCCCTCTTACCTGTCAGATCCATACGTATTCTCCTTGTTACTCGTGTTTCTGCGTCGAATAACTATAGGAGATAATCGGCTCAGGTGTCAACTTATTGTTGTGCCGGCTGCTGCAAAACCTTGAGGACGGAAATCAGGCTATGCCTTGCGCCGGCGGATCATCAGCCAATACAAGACAACGTTCATGACCAGGAGAAAGGTGCCTGCCTCATAGTGAAAGAGAGAGGTAACCTCGGGATAGATGAGGGGGACGATGTAGTGATCCACAAACCCTCCGCGGTACCCCTCCTCCCCCGCCTTATGCAGCATTACCTGCTCCAACGGTGTCAGTGGGCAGACGACAGAGGGGATAAACTCCATCGCCAATCCCCAGATGACTGCCGTAAGGTGGGGGATGGCCATCCAAGACCACCGCCACACCAAAAACCCCCCACCAATCACGAAGATGATAAAGGCCAAATGAAGCACAAAGACCAGATCAGCCAGCAGGCGGTACATTCATCCCCCTCAAGATTATGTCCATATTGTACCCCGTTGCCGATTTTTTGCCAGTTTCAGCATGAAGTCAAAGATGCTATACTATGCAATACAAACGGATAAGATATGATTGTTCATCCCAGGAAATATGATGTCATCGTTGTAGGAGGGGGGCACGCCGGTTGCGAGGCCGCCCTTGCCGCCGTCCGGCTTGGCTGTCAGACCCTCCTGCTTACCATCAACCTCGACACCATCGGCCTCATGTCCTGTAACCCCGCCATCGGGGGGCTGGCCAAGGGACAATTGGTCAGGGAGATAGACTCCCTGGGCGGGGAGATGGCCAAGAACACCGACGCCACGGCTCTACAGTTCCGGAGGCTGAATACCAAAAAGGGACCGGCGGTGCAGTCCTCGCGGGCCCAGTCCGACCGCCAAGCCTACCGGCTGCGGATGAAGTATATACTGGAAAGCCAAACCCATCTCGATATGAAACAGGCCGAGGTAGATCAGATACTCGTTCGGAATGAACGGGTCGAGGGAGTCGCTACGAGCACCCATGAGATCTTCCATGCCCAGGCAGTCATCATTGCACCAGGGACCTTTCTCAACGGCCTGATCCACATCGGCCTCAGCCACTTCCCTGCCGGCAGGATGGGAGAACTCCCTTCGGTAAAGCTCTCAGAAAACCTCAGGGAGATCGGCTTTGAGCTGGGCAGGCTCAAAACCTGCACCACCCCCCGTCTGGACGGTAAGACCATCGATTTCTCACACCTCGGAAGGCAGGAAGGAGACGCCCCCCCGCGCCCCTTCTCCTTCTCCACTAGGGAGCTCCCCCAGCAGTTTCTCCCCTGCTATATTACCTATACCAATAAAAAGACCCATGAAATTATCCGCAGCGGGCTCGATAGCTCGTACTTCTTTAGCGGGGCGATTGAGGGGATGGGACCCAGGTACTGCCCTTCAGTGGAAGACAAGGTGGCCCTGTTTCCAAAAAAAGAGAGGCACCAAATATTTCTTGAACCTGAAGGGTGGCGTACCCACGAATACTATTGCAACGGCCTCTTCACGGGCCTTCCTCTTGATATTCAGCTTAAGATGTTGCACAGCATCGATGGGCTGGAGCGCGTGGAGATCATGCGCCCGGGTTATGGCATTGAATATGACTATATCAACCCGCTCCAGCTCAAACCTACCCTTGAGACTAAGCTGGTGGAGGGCCTCTATCACGTGGGGCAGATCAACGGGACTTCCGGTTACGAAGAGGCAGCCGCCCAGGGGATCATAGCGGGGATCAATGCCGCCCTCAAGGTCAAGGAGAAAGAACCCTTCATACTTGATCGGTCGGAGGCCTACGTCGGGGTGCTGATCGACGACCTCGTCACCAAGGGTACAAAGGAACCTTATCGCATGTTCACCTCCCGGGCCGAATACCGTCTCGTATTGCGGGAGGACAATGCCGACCTGCGCCTCATGGATAAGGGGCACCGACTCGGCCTGGTAGACGATGAAACATACCATCGGTTCACAAAGAAAAAGGAGGCTATCGCCAGCGAACTGGTGCGGCTCAGACAGGTCAAGATCAAACCCACAGCTGGAGTCAACGACAAATTGCGGGAATGTGGAAGCAACCCCATCAGGAACGTCACCACGCTGGAAGAGCTCTTGCGCAGGCCTGAGCTCACCTACCAAGACCTAAAGGTCTTTGATCCCTCCTTCGACTCCCTCCCCCTGGAGGTTGCCGAGCAGGTGGAACTGGAGGTCAAGTACGCAGGATACATCAGAAAACAGGAGGAATTGGTGGAGCGTTTCCGTCGCATGGAGCGGTTGCGGATACCGGAGGATATGCGGTATGACACGACTCCCGGCCTCTCCAGAGAGATCAAGGAGAAGCTCTCGGCCATCAGGCCCATGACCCTGGGCCAGGCCAGCAGGATAGCAGGGGTCACCCCCGCGGCCATATCCATCCTGATGGTCCAGCTCAAGAGAATAGGGGCTGTATAACGTCGAACAATAAGAGATAATACGAATACAATAAAATGTTTAAAAAAGGAGGATATACCGATGATGGCAATTACCAAAGACGATATCATGATCCCCTGCGATGTCCCGCAAGCAATGCGCAAAAAGTATATGAACAATTTCCTTGCCGCTACACGGGAGCGAGGAAGGTTGATGCTCTTTGCGGGCGATCAAAAGGTGGAACACCTACATGACGACTTTTATGGAGAAGGAATCCACCCTGACGCCGGTGATCCGGAGCATCTCTTCAGGATTGCCGGCCGGGGGCGAATCGGCGTCTTCGCAACCCAGCTTGGTCTGATTGCCCGCTACGGGATAGATTATCCAGAGGTGCGCTATCTCGTCAAATTGAACTCCAAGACGCATCTTTTAAAGGCCGCCCAGCAAGACCCGATGAGCCAGCAGTGGCTCGATGTCGAACAGGTAGCAGC
>CAYHAB010000182.1:0-3939 GCA_964354505.1 uncultured Thermodesulfobacteriota bacterium | reverse complement strand
TAGTAAACATGTGCGTGGCCTCGGATGTCACCCATCTGCTGGAAAAACCCGTCAAGCCGTACGAACTGCAGCTGTCGGTCAGGGCCGTCGTGGCGAAGTATATGAAGTTTGCCAAGAAGGTCCTCCACGACCCTGATTTTGCCTCACTCGTGGCGAAATTCGAGCCGACGGGCCTCGCCGGAGGCACGGTGTAATGTTAATCCTTTTTACCTGCCCTTTAGCCCGTGGAGCAAAGAGAAATTAAGGAATCAAATTCAACCCTCTGCTCACCGCGATTTCCGACGTCGTTCAAGGGAGAGGCGCTGTCCTTAAGATCCTCCTTCCCAGAGCGCGGCGCCGCTCCGCGGGACGGATATGGTGATTATGCACTACCATCGCTTCCCGGCAATAAAACCGGAGGAGGTGAAAAAAAGACTTGCGAAATCTATAAAAGCTGCTATAAGGAAAGAAAACAGTGCCCCTGAAGAAGGGGACGTCTCGGCAAAAGGAGGAGCAAGAGCATGGAAGCTAAAGTAGCACCCGACAAACCTCCGCAACGGGGGAAAAATGAGAAGGTCGGTCGAAAGTTACTAGGACCAGACCAAGACGCCGATGAGCACGTGCATCCCGATTGGTGGCGCAACATCTTTAATCATCTTTACCTGAAAACCGATATTGAAACCAACCCCATCCCCGACAAAACCCCTCTCGAAACCAAAACCCCTCTCGATAAATCCCCGCAACGGGGGAAAAATGGCAAGAGCAAACGAAAGATATTAGGACCCGTTCAAGACCTCGAAGAACACGTCCATCCCGATTGGTGGCGCAACATCTTTAATCATCTTTACCTGAAAACCGATGCGGATGTCGTGGATGACCAGAATATCACCCGCCATGAGGTGGATGACCTCTGCGAGATGTTCAAGTTATCCCCAGAGGACAAAATACTGGATCTGTGCTGCGGGCAGGGGAGGCACTCCCTTGAACTGGCACGGAGGGGATATAAGAATATCGAGGGCCTGGACCGGTCCCATTACCTGATTCAAAAGGCCAAGTCGACTACAAAAACAGAAGGCCTGAGGGCCCGCTTCCGGGAAGGGGATGCGCGGAAGATCCCCTATCCCCCTGATACCTTTGACGTGGTGATGATCCTGGGTAATAGCTTGGGATACTTTGAAGCCGCCCAGGAGGACCTCAAGGTCTTTAAAGAGGTATTCAGGGTTTTAAAACCGTGGGGCAGATTTATTATCGATATAGCGGATGGCGAATATCTCAGAGAGAATTTCAAAACACATTCCTGGGAATGGATAGATAAGAAGAGGTTCGTATGCCGTGAGCGCTCCCTCTCCGCTGATGGAGATCGTCTGATATCACGTGAAATGATCAACCACGTCGAAAAGGGTACTATCGCAGATCACTTCTATGCAGAAAGACTCTATACCCGGGAAGGACTATCCCGGCTGTTAAAAACGGCAGGCTTCAGTAACACTGACTTTCAAGCTGAAATTGAAACGAACTCTCAGCGTAATCAGGACCTGGGCATGATGGAGCGTCGCCTGCTGGTAACCAGTGTCGTGAAAAAGGAATGGACGACGCTCAAGCGAAGGCAAAGAGGGGCAGTGAAAAATGTGGTGGTGATTATGGGGGACCCCAGCAAACCTGATCCATTAAAGCCTCTCCGCATCTTCGATGATGACGATTTCTACACCATTGATCAGCTGAAGGCGGCCCTGAGGGAAAACGATGACTATAGTTTCACCTACCTGCATAATCACGATATCATCGTCAATGAAGTGATGAAAATGACCGGAAAGATCGACTTTGCCTTTAACCTGTGCGACGAAGGATATAATAACGACGCCAGAAAGGAGCTCCATGTCCCCAGCTTGCTGGAAATGCTCGATGTCCCCTACACAGGCTCCGGGCCGCAATGTCTCGCCTTTTGTTATGACAAATCCCTGATCCGTGGTATCGCGAAGGAGATGGAGATCCCCGTGCCTGAAGCCTTCTTCATCAAGCCTGAGGATAGCACCTTTGAACTCACCTTTAGCTTTCCCGTGATCGTGAAACCCAACTTTGGAGATTCCAGCTACGGCATCACCCAGAGGAGCGTGGCCACTACTATTGAAGAGCTCGTCAACGCCATCTCAGAAATTAGAGAGAAATTTGGCTACGATAAACCCCTCCTCGTTGAGGAATTGCTCACCGGGAAGGACATAACCGTTGGGATAATCGGAAACCCTCCTGAATCGTATACGATCTTGCCCATCCTCGAGGAGGATTACTCAGCCCTCCCGCCAGACCTTCCCCGGATTTGCGGATATGAAGCCAAGTGGCTTCCGGAATCACCGTATTGGAAAATCAAGTCGGTCCCTGCGCAGCTCCCTGATGAAACACAGAAGTTCGTCGAGGAATGTTGCGTGAAGTTGTTTGAGAGGTTGGAGTGCAGAGATTACTGCCGGTTCGACTGGCGGCTCAACGCCGACGGTACTCCCAAGCTCCTGGAGGTAAACCCCAATCCGGGGTGGTGCTGGGACGGGCACTTGGCAAAGATGGCAAGAATTGCGGACATGTCATACAAAGACATGCTCAGGGCCATCTTGCGCGCCGCCGAGCAACGGCTCGTAATCCAAACGGACGAACAACGTCCCGCAATGCAGATAGAAGAAGAACGGGTCGCAACAAGGGCTTCTTAAAGCCAGCGACATGTCACCGCGCTCCCGCCGCGGTTCTTCAATCCAAACGAATGAAAACGCGAGGGGGTTTCCTCTCCCGACGAGGGGGGAGGAAACCCCAAGTGTTGTCGCCGCTTGCAGGTAAAAACCCGTCTTGAAAAACGTCTTGCTTTAAAACCGACTGATTCTTTGCCCTCTCTTAATCTGAAAAAGGCGTTCCGCCGTGACGAACATTTGACAAACAGCGTCTTCTCTGGTGGAATAGGACATTCGATACCGAACAGGGAGCGGAAAATGGAGTTCATACGGCTTGAGCAGCACGATGGGGTCACCGTGGTTAGACTGGATAGGGGGATCATCAATGCCATCAACCTAGAGCTCGTTCAGGAGGTGGGTGATGTCCTGCAATGGATAAAAGACGATGCCGGGGTTTGCGGCATCGTGTTGACCAGCGCCAACGACAAGTTCTTCTCCATCGGGTTCGATCTCCCCGAGATCTACCCCCTCCCCCCTGAGGAGTTTGCGGCCTTTTTCCGGGCCTACAACCTCCTCTGTCTGGACCTCTACACCTTCCCCAAGCCCGTGGTCAGCGCCATAACAGGACACGCCACGGCCGGGGGGTGTATCATGGGCCTCTGCACCGACTATCGCTTTATGGCCGCGGGGCGCACCCTTATGGGGACGAACGAGAGCAAGCTGGGGGTACCTATCATCTACCTGGCCGATGGTATCCTGCGACAATTGGTGGGGGAGCGTCAGGCCAGGGATGCGATCTTCTTCGGCGAGCTTTATGGCCCTGAGGATGCCCTCAAGATGGGTATGGTGGACGGGGTCTTCCCTTCGGAAGAGGTGGTGCCGGAGGCAATAATAAAGGTCAGGGATTTGAGTGAGATATCCCTCCATGCCTTTGCGGTGAACAAGGACTTCCGGGTGCGCGGCCTTGCGGCCCAGGTTATCTCCCACCTGGAGGAGGACGAGCAGGCCTTCATGGAACAGTGGTATGCGCCCATGGCCCGCCAGCGGCTCAAAGAGGTCATGGGGCAGTACGCCCCGCGGGATGAAAAAGATGGCTAAGGAAAAGACGGTCTTCATCTGCCAGACGTGTGGCTATCAGGCCCCCAAGTGGTTGGGGAGGTGCCCCGACTGCCAGGGGTGGGGGACCCTGGTGGAGGAACTTATAGGGGACGAGGTCCCTACCCAGGGTGTCCGCCAGCGCTGGGCAACGGAAGAGATCCCCTGCTCCATCGGTGAGGTGGCAGAAGAGGAAGAGGGGGGGCGGCTCTCC
>CAYHAB010000181.1:0-5319 GCA_964354505.1 uncultured Thermodesulfobacteriota bacterium | reverse complement strand
GTTCCTCAACCATCCCATCTTTGTACGGGATAAGACAAGACATGCTGTGGAGAACTACCTGCAGTTCGCCCGCTATTTCGGTTGTTCCACGCAGGAGGTTGAATTCCCCATCCATATACCCCCAGATGATGAACGTTATATCGAACAAATCCTCCTCCAGGAGGGGATTAGACAAGGGGATTTCACCGTCTTCGTCAGCGCCACGGCCCGTTGGCGGAGCAAATTCTGGGAGCAAGAGGCCTTTGCCCGCCTCTGTGATGAACTGGTCCGCCGATATGGAGCCAAGCTTATCTTCTCTGGCCTCCCTTCGGAGGCTGATTATCTGCAGGGTATCAGAGAGATGATGCGTGAGGACGCCCTCATCATGGCAGGCAGAACCACTATTAAGCAGTTCCTTGCCTTGATCAAACGTTCACGCCTCTACGTCGGGGTGGACAGCGGATCTATGCACGCAGCTGCCGCCTTTGGGGTGCCGGCGGTTGCCCTCTTCGGGCCATCCAATCCCATCTGGATAGGACCCTATGGCCAAGAGCGGGGGATCGTTAGGGTCGATCTCCCCTGCGCGCCCTGTAATAGGCGGGAGTGCTCGGACAAAAGCTGTATGCTCAGGATAACCCCGGCAATGGTCCTGGAGAAGGTGGAAGAGATCACCCCTCTTTTATAGGGGTTCACCCTGTTCCTTAGATTTTTCTTGCGAAAGCCTATGATACCTGCGGAGAACTTTGTCTGCATACTCGGTGGGCAACGGAATTCCCCGTTCTATCCTCTCTTTTATATATGTAGGCCCGAAGTTGTAGGCGGCGAGGGCCACCTTGAGGTCTTTAAATTGCAGGATGAGTTGGGAGAGGTAGTAGAGACCTAACTGGATGTTTACCTCGGGGTCGTAGATGGCTGTCTCCTCGTCCCATGCTATTCCTACCTCCTGAGCCAGGGCCTTGGCTACTTGGGGAAGCAACTGCATCAATCCTTTGGCTCCCTTGGATGACGTAGCCTTACTATGGAAAGAGCTCTCCACTATAATCAGGGCGAGGACCAACTCAGGATCACAACCGTATTTCTGCGACTCGGCACAGATGAAGTGAGTCAGCTGCGCCTCTTCTTTATCGGTAAGCCCGGTCGGGAACGTTTGGATGAGACGGTAGATATCTCCCCGGATTGAGGGCTCGAACTCCAACAGGACAACATCCCAATAGTTAGCCGAAACTGCCCTCTCCTTATACCCCTTATACGCCATATAAGTTACAGGAAAAAAACAAACGATAACAACAAGAGGTAGCGTAACGAAGAATTTAACTATGGACTTCCTAGATAGGGTTTTAAGGGTTTTAAGAGTTTTAATGGAGAGGAGGCGTCTGCCTCGTGCTAAAAATGACTCCTCCAAATACTGTCCTCACTTATTAAGGTATTTGTTATAAAAAAATTTATTTGAACTAAAATGTCAGCCTTTTTGTTCCTTTTTTGGCCATTGCGTCAATCCCGTCCCTTTGCGCCACTGGCGGGCCGGACGGCATCAGGCATCTGCCCCTGCCCTGCGGCGGCCAGGTATTCGCGGAACCCTTCCTGTTGGTATCGGCAGCAGTTGGCCGGGACCGAATATACGGGGCTTTCTTTGAAGGACTCCCAGATCTCCTGAAGGCTTCGCTCCCGGATGTTGCCGAACGAGAGGGGCGTGAAATCGCAAGGGGTAACATCGCCGTTGGCGCGGATATGCATGGTTACCAGGCCGCCCGGGCAGCCCTCCTCGGCCTGGCAGGGATACGTCAAGCTGGCGAACAGCGTCTGGTGGATGATGCGGGGATAATCGGGCCTGGCCCTGTAGGATTCGCGGATCTGGTTCAACTGGCGGCTGTCGTTAATGGTCAGTCCGCAACCAGGATCATCCTTCAGGCTGCCGGTTGGGATCTGATCGAGTAGGAACACCTCCACTACTCCCAAACTCTTGGCCAATTCCATTATGCGGTCGATTTCGCCGGCCGCCATTTTTTCTCGGGAGACATACGTAGCTATGCCGGCGGCGATTCCCGCCTTTTGGAGCAAGCCGATGCCCCGGAGAGCCTGCTGAAACAGGCCCGGCAGGCCGCGGTTGCGGTCATGCTCTCCCTGGTCGCTGGAATCGATGCTGACGAAGGCGCCGAAAAGCCCGGCTTGACGCAGGCGATTTACCGCCTGCTCATCCAGCAAGCCGCCGTTGGTGAATATGGTAGAGATGCATTTGGCGGTGTCAATGCCTGCGATCAACTCATACAGGCCATTCATGAGCAAAGGTTCGCCGCCAGTCAACACCGCGCAGGTCATGCCCATTCCCACAGCCTCATCGATTGTTCGCTTCCATTCCGCCAACGTCAACTGGTTTTGCTCACGGGCAACGCGCTGGCGGTAATCCAAGGCCGAGCAGTGATCGCAGTCACACTGGCAGTCATAGGTTACGGCCATGGTGACCACATGGGGAGTACGCAGGCCCCAGAGAGTCTGGCCGTCGGCAGCGACTTCCGTCCTGTTGTCGAGGATATTGTCCTGAATCAACCGGACCCGCCGGCGCGCTGCTAGGCTGCCGAAGGGCGGGCTGATCAAAGAAAAGACTTTCTCGCCTCTGGCGTTGATGAAATAGGGCTTGCCTTTACCGCAATATTCTTCCTGGGCCTGGCGGTACTTTTCGATATTGGCGCGGACCCTGCTCCGCTGCCACTTTTCCCTGCGTTCCTGCATAATCGTTTACTCCAAAAAATTTATTTTACTACAAGCCCGCTAAGTCTTCCTTTATATATATTTATGATAAAACATATAATTATAATTTATAATATAGTTCATTTCGACGTATATGTCAAATTTTTCATATAAATCGGTGGTTTTCCTAGGTTGTTTTCTCTGCTTCTTCCCGTTTCTTGATAAACTCGAGTCCCGTCATTGGGTAGAGCGCGTAGATCAAAATATCCTCCATTCTGTCTGAGATCCCCTTGAGGGCCTCACGTGCCTTCGGCAACTCGGGCTCCAATACATCTCCAGGGCGCACATCAATGGGCTCCTCGCCACGCTCATAACCCTTGAGCGCCTTCTTTCTTACCTCTTCGTCGACTGCTGCCGATGGCTGTCCATAAAGCCCGAAAAAGTAATCCTTTACTTCCTTCGAGATCATCTTGTAACGGCCTGCCAGAACATTCATGACAGCCTGGACACCCACTATTTGACTCGTCGGTGTAACCAGTGGCGGATACCCCATCTCTTTTCTCGTACGGGGGATTTCCTCATACACCTCGTTAATTCTGTGCAGCGCCTTTGCATCGCGGAGTTGGCTTACGAGGTTACTGATCATGCCGCCCGGAATCTGATGCATGAGAACACCAATATCAATCACAGAGAATTTCGTAGTATCTGCAAATGAGACGTATTTAGGAATTATGGATTCGAGGTATTCATTAATTTCCGCTATTTTCTCAAGGTCAAAATGTGTGTCGTACGGGGTATCTTTTAGTGTTATGATAAATGGTTCGATCGCGGGGTGTGAAGACCTTAAGGCAAACGGTGCAAGGCATGTATCAATGCCATCTGCACCGGCCTCAATAGCTTTCAGACATGCCATAGAAGCCATACCGCTGGTATAGTGAGTGTGGAGGTGCACAGGTATTGCAATATGTGCTTTTAAAGCTGATACAAGGTCATAGGCATCATAGGGAGATATAATCCCTGCCATGTCCTTTATACAGAAGGAGTCTGCCCCCATGTCCTCTATTATCTTTGCCTTATTTACAAAATAGTCTAGGTTGAATATCGGCCCGCCAAGCCTTGTTTCAGTTAAGGAATATGAGAGAGACCCCTGGATATGCTTTCCTGATTTTTTTATGGCTTTGAATGCGGCAATAAAGTTCCTCTCATCATTTACTGCATCAAAGACCCTAAATATATCGATCCCTACTTCCGCTGCCTTTTCGACAAAAGCGCCCACAACATCGTCGGCGTAGTGACGATACCCCACAAGATTCTGACCGCGCAAGAGCATCTGAAACTTCGTATTGGGCATTTTCCTCTTGAGTACCCTCACTCTCTCCCATGGATCCTCATTTAAAAACCGCGTCATGACATCAAATGTTGCTCCACCCCAAATTTCCATTGAATAAAATCCAATACTATCGATCTTTTCTGCGATAGGAAGCATATCTTCTGTTTTCATCCTTGTGGCGAAGAGTGATTGGTGGCCGTCCCTGAACGTTGAATCCGTTATTTTTATAGGTTTTTTCTCAGCCATATTATTCTCCTTGTTCTCTTGCCGTTATGATTTATCCAATACGCTTTTTCAGTTCGGTGAGGTGTTTTGTGAGTTCTTTCGGGAGTTTCTCGTCAAATTGTCCGTAGAATGCCTCGATACCCGCAATCTCTTTCTGCCACTCGTCAGGATTTACCTCGAAGAGCTTTGCAATTATCTCCTTCGATATATCGAGCCCGTTGAGATTGAGATCAGAATAGTTCGGCATGAAGCCGATGGGCGTTTTTTGCGCCGGTACAGTTCCCTTGATTCTGTCGATCATCCACTTAATGATGCGAAAGTTTTCCCTGAATCCCGGCCAGATGAACTTTTGATCGGCATTTTTCTTAAACCAGTTCACAAAGAATATCTTTGGGGGATTCTTGAGCCTACCGCCTATGTTCATCCAGTGGCGGAAGTAGTCAGCAATATTATACCCGCAGAAGGGGAGCATCGCCATAGGATCGCGCCGGACAACACCTACCTGGCCGGCTGCAGCGGTTGTTGTCTCTGACCCGAGGGCAGATGCTTTAAAAACACCATGACTCCAGTCAAAGCTCTCGCATACGAGGGGAACGGTGTCCGAACGTCTTCCTCCGAACAGGATCGCCGAGATAGGCACGCCTTTCGGGTTGTCAAACTCCTTCGACAAGGTAGGGCAGTTGTATGCCGAAACCGTGAAGCGGGAGTTGGGGTGTGCGACGACCTTCTCCGATGCTGCACTCCAGGGATTGCCCTGCCAGTCGAGAAGATGGGCAGGGGCCGCATTGGTCAAACCTTCCCACCAAGGAGAATTGGTATCAGTGTCGAGGCCCGTATTAGTGAAAAGAGTTGGGTAAAATGTGCCTGACTTCAGGGTCTTCATCATCTGGGGATTTGTTTTTTCGGATGTTCCCGGCGCAACGCCAAAAAATCCGGCCTCGGGGTTAATAGCATAGAGACGACCGTCCGGGCCTACGTTGATCCAGGCAATGTCGTCACCTAACGTGGTCACATTATAGCCTTCGAGGACAGGATCGATCATGGCAAGGTTTGTCTTGCCGCATGCAGAAGGGAAGGCGCCGAGAAAATACATAGTTTCC
>CAYHAB010000180.1:0-2739 GCA_964354505.1 uncultured Thermodesulfobacteriota bacterium | reverse complement strand
TGGTACCTCTATTGGAGACCCTCTAAGAACAACAGGTTCTGGTTCCCGAGCAAGGAAAGACACCCCGAGTGGGCGATAATAAACATCCACCCCACCGCTGCCAAACTAGTCAAGAGATAGAAACAAAGGCTAGAAGGAGACGATCCTATCGCTCTCCTTCACCCAACTGGCGAGGATCATCATCGTCCCCCTCTGAACACCAGCAACTAGGTCCTCGTCCCTTAACCCCCTCGCCTTGATATAAGTTCCACAGGTCTTCACCTCTACCCCTTTCGTAACCAAGTCGGAGATCATTTTCTCTAGGTTGTAATATCCCTCCGGAGTGACCTGCCCCCTTTTAGCAGCCACCACAGAGTCACCCATGAGAAAGACCCTCACCTGCATCCCGACCTCGGTGGAGACGGCGGCGCCAGCGAGCCTTAGAGCATTCCAAGTCTTCTCGCCACCATAGGGGGCATCATTCGCTATGATAAGCAGCTTATTCAAAAGTCTCACTAAAGAGTATCCCGTCTTTGTGAGCTAAAACGGTGTCGAGGCTAGGGTGCCGCTGTTCCAGCCGCAGCGTAGAAAGGGGTATAGTAGGGATTCGTCGGGGCCCTGAAGGCTCTTACCCCCATTTCTCTGTCAATCATCAGGAGACCACGCCCATCGCTCCCAACGAGGGTGAGGTTCTTCGCTGCCTCATCCGTGTTCGCCTCCTCCTCCACCTGTTCCTCCGTAAACCAATCCAACATCTTCACCGTCGCGTAGTCGTTCTCCGCCCGGGTTAGCTCCATCAGGTAGTTGATCCTCCCCGTGATGTGAACCTCATGCTCGTGCGCCGCCTCGAAGATGGCGAGGGGGCTCGCCCATGTCACCGGAGGTTTCGCGATTGCCTCAAGTTCCACCCCAAGCCGACGACTGATTATGTAGTTGTAGAAAATCGTCGCATGAGCCTGCTCTTCATGAGCTTGAATCCACATCCAGTGAGCCATCCCCTTGAAGTTCTTGTCCCAGAGGTCCGCCGCCATTGCCTCGTAAATATACTGGCTAAATAGCTCCTCGTTGATCTGTTTGTTTAACTCCCTCAACAAATTCTCTGATACCATAAAGTAATCACGTTGCCTCACACTGGGGAATAGCCGTTTTTAATCCTTGCCACCTACTTGCGCCCCAAGAAGAGGGTTATCATCTCGTCGTTCCTGATCGGCTCCTCACCATACTCCCTCTTCCACCGCCTCAGCTCCGCTACCCCCTTCTCTAGTCCAGCCTGAGAGATGGGCCGGAACATGCTCCAAAGCCTTCCCTCCGCGATCTCTATGAATTCGTGCGCCGACTGATACCTCTCAATGGTGTAAGGGTATATCTCAGTCAACCGGAAACCGGCGTCAATGAAGTAGGTCTGAAAGGCCTCGTCGCTAGGGTAGACATCGAGCTGGCTCTGCTTTATCTCAGGAAAAAACTTGAAGACAACCTTTGAGTTAAGCTGAGCGTGCCCTATAGTGTGGGCGATCTTCGTCCCGCCCCACTTTAATATACGGCAACACTCCCTCGCCGCCTCCCCTTTGTCGACGACGTGGTGCCAGACCTGCGCCGCGTAAACAAGGTCAAAGACATCACCTCGGAACGGTATATGCTCAGCTACGGACTGGACGATGGAGAAATTAGGGGACTTCTCCTTCAACTGCTTCAACATACCGATGCTGGGATCGAATCCAACAATAGTTGCCCCCGTGCGTACCTGAATCCCGAACCCGTAGTTACCGGTACCGCAGCCCATGTCCACCACGAGTGAGCCCGAGTCGAGGTGTGCGAGCTTCTCCGCCTCTCCTGCCCAGAACCAAATATCCTCACTAACACGTCCCCTATCGTAGCCACTACTCACCTTATTGAAGTGGGGATTACTGACGGCCATGCCCTATTAGCGGCATAGCGCGGGAATAAATTGTTGACCCTTCCCCATTAAGCCAAACTCAATAGGGAGATAACACTCGCACACGCTTAAGGGCCCCCAAATGGCTCTAAGGTCGAAGGTTTGAAAAAGTGCTCAGTCGCGCGCGTTAATACACTCTCTTCTCCAATGAGATGATGCCCCCAACGCGCGTTTGCTGACAGGAGATAAATTTAGGGGTAAAGGGGCCAACACTCTAAATATCTAAACGAGTAGAGATGAAATTATGCCAGATTACGGAGTGCGCGGAGTGATCACTTGGCTCTACTATCGAGACCTCCCGAGGGCCATGAGGTTCTACGAGGAGGTCATGGGCTTCAATATGATCGTCGATCAGGGTTGGAGTAAGATATACAAGGTCTCTGGGGACGGGTACCTCGGCCTCGTCGACGGTGCCAAGGGCTACCACAAGGCCAACAATATAAAGCCCGTCATCTTCTGCCTCAACGTCAACGACGCTGAGGCGTGGTACAAGAGGGTAACCAAGGCCGGTGTGATGATCAAGGAGAAGTTGCAGGAGTCAAAGCGTCTCAAGGTCAGAGTATTCATGTTCAAGGACCCCGAGGGCTATGTAGTCGAGATACAACAGAGCCTCCCCGGCGCCGTTAGTATCTAAGCCACGGCTCATTTGGCAGGAGTGTAAATCACGCGCGCGACGTAGAAGATACTGATGAATAATATACCCAGTGTAGAATGAAGTCGTTACCGTTAATGAATAAGAAGATTTCAACTATAATCAGGAAACACAGTGCGCTATCTGAGACGAGAAGCCTGTGCCGATGAACATTTCCATCATTCTTTCAATTTAA
>CAYHAB010000179.1:0-3524 GCA_964354505.1 uncultured Thermodesulfobacteriota bacterium | reverse complement strand
CACCCTCCCAATGACCAAACCGACTACGGTTCTCTACCGAGATAGGCCTCTCCTCTATCGGGATCCGGTTGGGAATCTTGGTTTTACGCTCCCTTCTGCCTATCCCCTTGGTTTTGCGTTTGCGGTGCCCCCGCACAAGGTGTCCTATCAGTTCACCCCTTCCTTCTGTCTTAGGATGGTAGATGTACTGGTAGATGGCCTCATGGCTTATGCCGAGCCCTGAATGTTCCAGTCCTATCCTCCCCGCTATAAGTTCGGGGGACAAACCCTGCTCAAGCTTGCTCCGAACATAGGTGACAATCTGCTCATTCTTGAGCCTCGGTCGGCTGCCTGCCTCTTGTTTCCTCATAACTGCTCGCTCGTGAGCCCTGTGCGACAGGTACACTTTGTATGCAGGCGTAGCGTTCCTCCTTAACTCCCTCGACAAGGTACTCTTTGAGCGCCCTAACGCCACTGCTATATCTGTCACTGTGTGCCCCAAAGACTTCATCTCCGCTAGTCTGTCCCTCTCTTCAAGACTGATGTGCCTGTATCTTTTCCCCATATCCACCTAGAGTACCAGCCATAAGGCCACTTCTCCAAGTGTTGCACTTCCTCCTTGAACTGGGGATTGCAATAAAAAAGGATTTTTAAATATTTACTACAAAAAATAGAGGGAGGTAAGGAAAATGAAAAGATTTGCGCTATGCTTAATGGTACTGTTCGGGTTCATAATTACATACTATCACCCAAAGCCAGGGACTAATTTATGGGAAGCAGATATTTACAAAACTGAACAAGAGCCAAAGTTGTTAAAAGGTGGAATATCACAGGGAACGGTATCATATGATGTATGGGGAGTTAAACTAGATGATAAAACTGTAATCTATCTCCCAGCACAATGGACTACGGTAAAGGAGGAAAAGCCAGAGGAGAAAAAGGAATAAATCAAGAAGATACCCAATAGAAGAGAAGTAATGCGAAGGGTCGGGGGCTCTTGAGGGTTTTGCTCCCTGAATGGGATAATAAAATGTGCCTTTATTCTTATTCCACCATCAACGAAAGGGAAAGCATGGAGTTTGTGGAGGAGGAGCCGTAGGAGAGGATGTTGCGGAAGACCTGTTGTTGGGTGCTGGCGGTCGCTCATTGGTTCATGACAAAATCATAGACCGGTACTTCGATTCTCCTTGCAGGTTTAAAATCGCTGCGAGCGAAGCGTAGGAGTTCATCGGTAACTTCAGGAGAATACATCTTTTCTCCGCATTTTGTACACACCTCTGCGGGAACATGTTCAATGATGAGGTACTTGTCATCTTCTTCGTATGTAAAGGTGACATCGATTTTCACGACTCTTCCTCCACAGAATACACATTTCATGCAAATCATCTCTTTTTATTCTACCCTGGGTTTCCTTAATTTTCCTTTACTTTTCTAATTGTTCCGATAATAACCGAAACGAAGAACAACGCCGGCAGCGGAAAGCACAAACATGGTCCTGTGCACAGTAGAAAGCTCTGGTTATTTATGTATGCTTACCCTCGATATTCCAAATTCCTCAAATTCTTCATTATATTTATCCTCGAGCGAAAAAATATCAGCAACCCTTTTCGCTCTATCGTTATCAGTTTCACTGATTTTAGGTTCATTCTTTTCATAATAATCTCTTTCCGCTAAACGACTCGCAAGCTCATCCCAGAAGGTCTCATCTTCATAGTCATCAATAATCTCGTGAAACAATTCTGCAAGGTTATCATTGACAAAGTACATATTCAATTCGGTATCGAAGGCAATCAGATCTTTACAGCCGGCATTATAGAGTGTACCGAGCACATACTGCTCAAGTGACCGGGAATCAGAATCAATTTCATCAGACGTTCTGTGGGCGTTAACAACCCAATCTGAAAGATAAACTGCTTTTATGAGATTGAGCAAATGTTTGTTGGTGATTTCAACGTTGACCTTCATAGAGAACTCCCCCAATCGTCATAGTTCACAATTCGTGCATATTTGAAAAAGCCCGGATATTCTTCTAAAATCAGCAGCGTACCATTTTATTCCACCATCAACGAAAATGACAGCGTGGAGTTTGTGGAGGAGCCGTAGGAGAGGATGTCGCGGAATACCTCGTTGCTCTGTTCGCTGGTACCGCCGATGGTCACCCACTGCCCCTTGGGCACGGTCACGGTGGTCGAGGCCTCGGTGAGGCGCACCACCCGCTCCTCCCTCTAAAACTATGAGCTGAAACCACATAGCGGGAATGCTCATTTCTTACCTAATAGTTCGAAGTATTGCTCTCTCGATATTCCTGCTGTTTTAAGATTATTTTTTATAATTGATACCGGGATTTCTCTGTATTTAGGTATTACAATCGGCCTGGAAACCCCGGATTTTATGTAAGACCGGTGACTTCCCTCCTGCCTTGCAAACCGAAAGCCCGCTTTTAAAAAGACTTTTTCAAGATCTTTCCAATGAATTGGAGATATTCTGGACATGTTTAGGAACCAACAACTGCGGAATGCCTTTCAACAGCCACCCAAGATGGTCCTACCCATTTTCCCTTACTAAATTCATAGCCGGCCTCTAGTAAAATTTCTTCCAAAGTCCCCATTTCCGTTGCAGTGACGAAAAAAAGGTGAACAGCTTCATCAAGGGCCTTCCTGGCTTCCTCAGGTGTTGTCCCTGAACTCATCACGTCCAACGGCATGGCATGAGCAACAAATTGATCGCCCTCCTTCCAAATTTGGACGGTATATTCAATATCGCTCGTCTTCTTCATATATACCTCCTTTTACAAACGTTGCCACGCCTCATCCTCCTCCGGCTTTAGCCAATCCTTTTTTAAGGAAGACTCGCTTGCCAAAGCAGTGCCCTGTCTTTCCTGGATTATTCGGGACTTCAAAAAATGAACGAAAGCAAGCACTTCATTGAGCAAGGGTTCCGGAACCTGCTCAATCTCACTGAGTAGTAACTCTTTTGTACTCATAGCACACCTCAATTATTTCAATTTTTTGCCAGTCTTCCCTCTATTCCACCATCAACGACAGCGAAAGCGTGGAGTTTGTGGAGGAGGAGCCGTAGGAGAGGATGTCGCGGAAGACCTCATTGCTCTGTTCGCTGGCCCCGCCGATGGTCACCCACTGCCCCTTAGGCACGGTCACGGTGGTCGCGGCCTCGGTGAGGCGCACCACCCTCTGTGCCTCATCAAAGGAGGAGATCCTGGGGACAATCTCTATCTGCACGTTATTTCCGATTACAAGAGGGCGCGCCTCGAATCCCGTCTCGACGCGCTGGAAGTTAACCGTCTCCACTACATGGGCGTATCGCCGGGTGAGGTAGACCCAACGCTCGGTATAGGGGATATCCCTCCCCACCCAGAGATAGGCCGAGCTCCCCGACATGACCGAGATAAAGGACTCCGTGGCGCCTCGGTGTTGCGTCCTGCCGTCTTGGGCGCGGACGTGCACCCCTTCCCGTGTGTCTCCTCCGGTTGCAACTGACCACCTGTCACCAGTGACCCTGCCAGATGCGGAGAGATCCCTGTCTGT
>CAYHAB010000178.1:0-3859 GCA_964354505.1 uncultured Thermodesulfobacteriota bacterium | reverse complement strand
TATCCGTGATATCTCCTTGGTTTTTCCTACGCGGTTGCATATGGCGGCAGATTCCCGGTTTCAATAAGCGCGAGCAACTCATAATCTATGTTCAGGCATGAAAAATAAAAAAGGAGATCAAAATTGATGCTGAAGGTTAATCTCCAACAGGCTCGTTTTGTGAAATGGCCTCTTGTTGTTTTGCTCGGCATAGGGCTTTTCTCATGGCCTCCAAATATCTTTGGAGAATCACTTAAATCTTCCCCTGATCCTTCACTCGTTTCTTCTCTCAAAATCGACGCTCCCCTGGAATTGTGTGAAGAGCGAGTCCCCCTTGAAATTCAGGAGGTTCGGGAGCGGCTTGAAAAAGAGCTCCTCCTTACCCTCTGGGATCGACCTCAGGTAATCCTTTGGTTAAAGCGTTCTCGCCGCTATCTGCCCTACATTGAGGAGATGCTGCAAAAGAACGAAATGCCTGTTGATCTTAAGTATATTGTTCTTGCTGAGAGCGCGCTTCGGCCACACGCTGGTTCACCAAAAGGCGCGATGGGCTTCTGGCAATTCATGCAAAACACCGGCCGGCAGTATGGCCTTGCTATAAACGATCGTATTGATGAGAGAAGAAATATTTTCGCCTCTACCCAAGCGGCCATCAGATATTTTAAGGATCTCTATAAGCAGTTTGGGTCATGGACACTGGCTGCTGCCGCCTACAATATGGGCGGAGATGGGCTTGCAGACGAAATACGAGAACAGGGAATCAGGGACTATTACCGCCTTTACCTCCCCATTGAAACCCAGAGGTATATCTTCAGAATTGTTTCCGTCAAGCTTATTTTATCAGACCCCAAACGGTATGGATTCCACCTTTCTGACGGAGATTACTACCCCCCGTTAGAATTCGACCGGGTCCAGGTTAACTGTTTGCGCGACACGCACCTCCGCATTATCGCACAGGCAGCAAAGACGCATTTTAAGGAAATCAAGGATTTGAACCCCGAAATCCGGGGATATTCTCTTCCTGCGGGGAAACACGCCATTTTGATCCCAAAGGGCGCCTCCCAGGGCTTTGAGGCCCGATACCGATCTCTCCTTAATCATCAGGCTGTGGATCAGGCGGAGCAAATCTATGTGGTGAAAGAGGGTGATAGCCTCTCCTCGGTTGCCGAGCGATTCGGCGTCCCCCTGCCGGCCATTATCGCGCAAAATCGTCTCGACCCTAAAACCCCCATTCGTCCGGGGGACAAGCTCGTCATTCATCGCAAAGAGGAGCCTGCCGAATATGACAAAGGTGAAGGCAAAGGGGCTTCTCCCATTAACGACTAACAGCTTTTGAATGAGTAACTCAATAGAGGGGGTGCAAAATGGAAGAGACCCCTCCTTCGAGGAGGGGTCTCTTTTTGTTATTTCAGCGTGGTAAAGTACTGCTTCAAACTGGCTTACGCGCCACGTTCCTACCTCTTGCGTTTTTTGGCGGCAGCTTTTTTCTTCTTCGCGGCGGGCCTTTTCTTCGCGGCGGGCCTTTTCTTGGGAGCTGCTTTTCTCGCAGCTGCTCGCCTGGGCGCCGCTTTTTTGCCTTTGCCGGCAAAAAGATTATAGAGCAAAGCAAAAATCAAACCGCACACGAGGCCATCGACAAAGACATACGCAACCCCTTTGAGCAAGTCAGGATAAGCCCCCGTGGCCTTGTAGCCGGGATAAAGCGAAACTAAGAGCTTCAAATAATCAGCACCGTATCCCGGGAACAAAATGTTTAATACACCCACAATCGCTAATGCCAATGCCGATCCAAAACCTACGGCCAACATCAAACCCTTAACACTCAGTTTCATGATGCCCTCCTTTTTTGGTTTTCTAGCATGCTACTTCCCCTATCCATTTCCATTCCTTACGTAATAGGAATGGTTTTCTATAACACAGATTATGAACCGTTGTCAAGCATAAATATTTGAATGCGCGCAAAATTAGTTAAATTCTCAAATGGCAATGGCTGGGATGGTTGTTGCGTAAAAATCGAGAAAAAGGGGACTTTAGCAGTTGTTGAGCAATATCTAAACTGCCTGCACGGCAAGGGAAGCCTGCTCACGGGATTTTTTCAGCGCAAGATCGTCCGTCTCCCGTTATATCGTTCAATGTCATAGTACGTGTTGACGTCAATCGTACGGATTTTCCCGGCGGCTTCTTCCAGGGGTACTGCGGTTATCCGTCCGTTCCGGTAGCTTACCATCCGGTTAAATTCCTCTTTGACGATCAGATCAATTGCCGCTATCCCGAAGTAGCGTCCCATGCGGCGATCGTATGCGCAGGGTGAGCCACCCCGTTGGAGGTGGCTCAGGCTAATAGATCGCGTTTCCAGCCCGGTCCCGCGCTCTATTTCGCCGGCCAGAAATTCTCCCACACCGCCCAGTAAGGCGTGTCCAAAACCGTCCTGTCCCTCTTTCCTTATAACTTCTTTACCCCCCTTAGGTTTTGCTCCTTCAGATGCAACGACAATATCGTACCGTGCCCCTTTAGCGCGTCCTTCTAAGAGGAGCTTATTGATGCGATCAATCTCGAAGTCATATTCGGGGATGAGTATAATGTAGGCTCCGCTGGACTCTCCTCCCTCAAGTGCCAGCCATCCGGCGTGGCGACCCATGGTTTCTACCACAAAAATTCTCTTGTGGGACCCGGCGGTGGTCCTCAGACGGTCAATCTCTTCAGTGATAATTTGTACGGCCGACTCGAATCCGAGTGTATAGTCCGTTCCTACCAGATCCTTATCGATTGTTTTAGGGATGCCGACGACCTTGATGCCCTTTGCGGAGAGTTTATACGCCGCTCCCAGTGTATCCTCTCCGCCGATAACGACCAGACAGTCTATGTTGAGAATGCTCAAATTGTTTATTAAGTGCTCACTCCGGTCATCTTTGGGGTTAAAAGGATTGAAGCGAGATGTACCCAGGTTGGTACCCCCGTACCGGTCCCATGTCCGGACAATTTCCTCATCGAGCGGGACAATATATTGATTGACATCGTCCTGTGATCGGGCATCAATAGCTGCTATCCCCCTCCACCCTTCGCGTATTCCGACTACTTGAAAGGTAACATCTCGTTCTTTGCTGAGTCTGCCGTCCAGGGCCGTTTTTACCACCCACTTGATGGCTGGATTCAGCCCGGGGCAGTCACCCCCACCGGTCAAGACGCCGATCTTGATGCTCATCGTTTTCCTCCCTGTATGGTTATCATTGGCTTTATTGCGTACCGTGAGTTCTCATCCTTCATGCAAAGAACCCGATCGATGCTGAGCAACTGTACCCTGCCACAAGGTCCTGGCGGCCACACGGATCCCTCGTGCCCACGTCACTGATCTTAGTGAGCATTATATATCTTCATGGCCTCTTCCACGCTTGCCCCCTCAATGGTAATTGCATAAATTGCATTGCACATCCTGACTGCCTCGTCGAGGGATTTCTGGTGGATGTTGCGGCCCGTGGCATTTCCGGCAGCCCCGCTCACGTTGATCTGATCGTGCAGCGTTTGGAGAAATGTTTTTTCATCGACGCTCGAACCCCCGGCACAGACCACCTTGGTCCGTCCGGCGGCCCTGACGGCCTCTTTGAGGATCTCCTTTGATGCAAGCCCTTCTTTTTTGGGATAGTTCACCTTCACAAAATCAGTTCCGAGACACGCAGCTACGCCGGTAGCGCCGGCAATCAGGTGCGGATCTCGCTCATCTTTTACCGCTTTACCGCGAGGGTAGATCCACAACACGGTGATCAAGCCATGCTGGTGGGCTCTAAATACAATCTGTGCCGCCTGCTGCAGCATAGCGGCTTCATACTCGCTTCCCAGATAGATCGTGTAGCCTACGCCGACAATATTCAGCGAGCTGCTTTTT
>CAYHAB010000177.1:0-3273 GCA_964354505.1 uncultured Thermodesulfobacteriota bacterium | reverse complement strand
TGTAACCATTTTTCGCGAAAGTAATGTAGAGAGCAAGAAGAAGGCGGCCAAGCGATTGGCCGGCATTGACGATTGATCCATAGTGTGTGTTGGTGGTGGGATGAAAGGGCCTTATACTATAAGGCCCTTTCTCATCTAACATTATGGTTTAGCGGCTTTAAGGGCTTGCCCAGCGGGATGTTGATTTTGGCAGGCAAAGCCACCGTATGTGCCACCATGTAAAGCGCCCAGAAGCAGAGGTAGAACATCGTCACGGCGGCATAGGGTTTCAGGTCAAGGAATCCGAGCTCTACAAAGCCAATCTCCCAGAGACCCACACCACCAATTACTACTAGTTCTCGGATCGCACTATCACTGACTTCACTTGCTCGGGCTAAATCCCAAAAAAGATATCTCCTTGTACCATACGATGAGGCTGGCAAGCGCAGCATACAACATGATGACCGTAACCGATTTGATCAGGATCTTGCACCAACCGGCCTTCAGCTTTTCTTCGCACAATACCTGCAGTCCTCTCATGAGGATGTAGCAACCAATAGCAAAGAAGGTATAATTCATTGAATTCTCCTTTCTGCTTACCGCTTAACTATATAAATTCATCACATACATTTTTCATTCGATACGCTTGGAATATGTTTGCCGAATTTCCATGAAGTATGCGTACACTCATTTTTTTTCAAAGGATCTATTTTTTGTAGTAGCGCATGGCTTCTGGGATAAAGGATTTTATCTTTTCAATTCGTGATTCCGGGGCAGGGTGAGTGGACAGGATCGTGGGTGGTCGGGAACCACCTTGTTCGCTCATCGTCTGCCAGAAGCGGACGGCTTCATGCGGGTCGTATCCCGCCTTGGCCATTAACGTCAGACCGATTCGATCTGCCTCCGATTCATGAAGGCGGCTGTACGGCAACAAGACGCCCACGTTGGCGGCGACGCCGTATGCCGCCATGTAGAGCTGGCGGGTCTCTTCCGGTTTGCTGTTCAGGGCAACGGAAAGGGCCGTACCGCCTAGCTGCGCCACGAGGGCCTCGCTCATCCGCTCATTCCCATGTTCGGCTATGGCGTGGGCCACTTCATGGCCAAGCACTACTGCTAACCCGGCCTCATTGCGGGTAAACGGAAGGATACCGGTATAAACGCCCATCTTACCACCCGGCATACACCAGGCATTGGCCGTCTTATCATCCTCGATAACCTTGAATTCCCACTGATAATTCTTTATTTTATCTCCTGCCCCTGACTCCTTCAGAAATCCCTCGGCTGCGGCGGCAATTCTTTTCCCCACCCTCGTCACCATTTGGACCTTTTGCTGGTCGGTTGAAAGCTTGGATTCTTTTAAGACCTTTGCATACTCCTGGTTGCTTAATGAGAGCAATTCAGCATCAGGAATGAGGCTTAAACTCTGCCTTCCAGTGAGCGGGACTGTTGCACAGGTAACAAGCGAGAAACAAAGGATGAAGACGGTTAATACTCTGCACAGGTTATATACTATGTTATAGATTTTTGTTACACTCTTCATGATTCCCTCCTTTTTTCTTTACTCACAAATTATTATGAATGAAGCTTCGACCCCAATTCATCCATGACGTGACTTCCTTGTTGACGATCAAGCTCAAAACAAGTTTCCGTGCAACACGCACCACGTCTTTGACTTGTTGGAGAAAGGGACTCATGCAGCTACATGTATGGGTTTAATGATGACATCCTCTGTCGGTATGGGTTCCGCATGTGCCTTGAGGCTTGCAATGTACAGAGCGATAGCCTCCTGGATATTCCGGATGGTTTCTTCGTAGGTGTCTCCCTGCGAATGGCATCCCCGTAGTGCAGGGCAAAAGGCATGGTAGCCGCCATCCTCCTCACGCTCCATAATCACGGTGTAATTATAGTCTGCCATGGTATTCGCCTAACACATAGTATAGTCCGTCGCAGATTGATGTGCAATGACTTTGTTGACTAACAGGTCAAACTCAGCGATATGGATTACCGCGTCCGCTGGAAAGAGTGGTTAAGTTATTAATCCACCCATTGTCTCGATTGAAGATTCGACCCCCATCCCTCTTCCCTTTCTTTTCTAACCTTCCCTGTGACAGGCGAGGATCTCACTAACATAGAGACGGTGAAAATCACCCTTGGGGTAGCAATCAGCAATGATGGATGCCGCCAACCCTGAAGGTATCAAATCATGCGTGTACACGATCTTACACTCGTACTGTATCACACATTCCTTGATTAGCGGCGTCTTTATGTGAGAGGCGGGGATGGCTGTCAGGCCTTTTTCCCGAAATTTGTCATGATCCCTGCCGGAGACTTGACCGCAATACTGGACCACATCTTTTAAACTGGGGGGTACAATGCTTACCGTAAAATCCCCGGTCTCTTCCATCAGTGTATAGGTGTAACGCGAAGGGCGCACGAGCACGGTAAAAATAGGTTTTCTCCAGATGATGCCGATCTGTCCCCAGCCGATGGCCATTGCATTGGGAGGGCCCTGTTTGCCCTGGGCTACCAATAGCACCCGGCTCTCCTTGAACGCTTGTATGGTCTCCTCTACACACGTTGTATAATCAACCAGTTTTTTCCCCATAAATCATCTCCTTAAAATCAAATGGATGTCTTTTCGTGTTCTCGATGTTCAATAAGATCGATTCTCTCTTTCGTTGCTTTAATCTCGACGACAAGCTTAGAGAAGGTCCATTGACCTGCAGACTTTGAGGCTACTGCGTAGATTGTCCCCTTGCCGTTTGAGCCTGAGATAGGAATAGCCAAGTCGGCTTGTCCTGACGAGCCACTAATATTGATGCTCCCCATGACAAAGATCCCCTCTTCAATCGGGGATCCTAATGCCTTCACGACAGATGGATGAGCCCTTGCAGTCGCAAGAGCATCTTTGTACACGTCGGATGATTTTATCATGCCAAAAACGATAGTTACCATGAGCATGATAAAGGCAGCGAAGAGTGCCAAGGCCCCAAGGCAACCGACAGGGACAAGCCATTTCCAGTTTCGTTGCCACCACGTGCTAGATCTTTCTTGGGGTAAGGAAGGCCCTGTTTGTAGTTCCATATTTGTTAGCTCAACATTGGATATCAGCGGCGGCTATTACTGCCTCCGCTGGAAAGAGTGGTTAAGTCGTTAATCCCAAATTGTCAGAATAAAGATTCGACCCCATTTTTTCCTTTTAGACGTCGTCGCTTGTATCTTTCATAATTTTTAAACTTTTCATCATTTTTTGAAACTCGTTCAATTTACTTGGTGCAACGTAAACGTACTCTA
>CAYHAB010000176.1:0-5636 GCA_964354505.1 uncultured Thermodesulfobacteriota bacterium | reverse complement strand
ATATCCCTGGCGCGCCCAGGGTGATTCGAACACCCGGCCTGCGGATTCGTAGTCCGACGCTCTATCCATCTGAGCTATGGGCGCTTTTATTAAACGCTATCACCTTTTGCCGCGAGCGTCAAGTTCTCGGGCAAACGCCTGAGCCGCCTCATACCCCACGGGGTTGCCCACATCAAACCCTCTTCCTTCAAGGATCTTTCCCCATACTTCATGCTCCGCGCAGAGCAATTGCAGCGCCGGCGTATCGTCCCACTCACCTTGAGACACCTTCGTCCTCTCCACGTATTCGAAGACATGCGGCCCGAGGATCCAGCGCGCTATCGCCTTAAAAACCCGCTCTTCTTCCTGGAGGATGAGGGGGCCCGGCGCCTTGGCTGACAGGTCTTTGACTGCAACAATCCCTGGCTCCCGCTCGTGCCCCCGGACGATCCCGACGTTCCCGAACCCCTGAGCTTCTTTACCGCTCAAATCAATGAGGCCGACGGCATCGCCGCCACCCCTCTCATAGAGTGGGATTACCTGCGCCAGGGCAGGGATACGCCCAAAAAAGACAAAGTCCGGCATCATCAGGGCAAAAGGATCATCCCCTATCAGTTCCCTTGCCCGGTATATGGCCTCACCAGTGCCGAGAAGTATTGGTTGATCGATAAACGTAAATCGGGGGAGAGAAATATCCCGGGAGCTTTTCCCTGCTCGCATTGCCCTCTGCAAATCCGCTGATTCAAGGTAGCGCCGCAGGGCATCCTTGCGTTGATTAATTATGATGTAGATTTCTTCCAGACCGGAGAGGGCAGCTTCCTGGATGGCATAGGAGATCATGGGCCTCCCCCCAAGGGGGAGCATCTCCTTGGGCAGCTCTTGCGTCAGGGGGTGCATCCTGGTCCCCAACCCCGCGGCAGGGATGACGGCCTTTCTGAGCTTTCGTTTCGCTTTCAAGGTAAAAAAATGCGTGTCGTCGACGAGGCCTCTCCGCCTTCGACGGAGGGCTAGATCTCGCCAGTTTTTTGCCTTGCAAAAAAACTGGCGGAGAGAGAGGGATTTGAACCCTCGATCCCAGTTTCCCGGGACACTCGCTTAGCAGGCGAGCGCCTTAGGCCAGGCTCGGCCATCTCTCCGTTGGTTGTATTGTAACGCACTGGGCGATAGTTGACAATAAAAATAACGAAGCACTTACCAAACATTCTTCTTGACAAATGCAACAGTGTTGCGTTATAGCTCTCAGAGAGCAATTAACCCCATGGGCCTGAATGAACTGTTAGACAAGATCAAAAAAATCGGCGGCCGTATGACCAAAACGAGGAAAACCGTTCTCGAAACGATGCTTTCTTCAGATCGCCCCTTGTCGGCCTCTGAGATATTGTCCGTTTTCAAAGGCAAAAAAAATCCAATCAATCGAACAACCGTGTATCGTGAACTATCCTTTTTAATGAAGAACGGGTTCGTCCATGAAGTTCGCCTGCTCGGCAAGCCATCGCTGTTCGAACTGTCACAAGAACACCGCCATCATCTGATCTGCATCAAGTGTGATGCTGTCAAACCGGTGGTGCTTGGAAGACATTTGGACAGCCATGAAAAAAAGATAATGCGACACGAAAGGTTCAAAATAACCAGCCATTCCCTCGAATTCTACGGTTTGTGCGAAAAATGCCAATAGTTGAAATTTTTAAATTTAACACGATACGAATGGAAGGAAAGCCATGAAGACTAAAATCATCGTTGCTTTCGTCGCCGTATTGGTAATCGGCGGAGTGTTTGCCTTGTCACAGATCAAGGGGAATAAACCGAAATACGTTGATCCCGGCAAAATTAAAGTTGTCACGACGCTCTTCCCGCTCTATGACATGGCCAAAAACATCGGGGCCAACAAGGCCGAAGTTTCCTTGCTCTTGCCTCCTGGCGTGGAACCCCACACGTTTGAGCCTAAGCCGAGCGATATCGTGCGAATCACCGAGGCCGATATATTTGTTTTTACCGGAAAATTCATGGAGCCGTGGGCCGAGGATATTATCAAGGGGGTCGTCAATAAAAACCTCATCGTCGTGGACGCGAGCAAGGGAACGAAAATGATTCCCGCCGTATTCCACGACGAAGACGAGCCAGTTGGTTCGCTTGACCCCCATATATGGCTGGATTTTGACAATGCCAATATAATGGTCAAAAACATCGCTGAAGCCCTGGAAGCCAGAGATCCAGCCGATAAAGCCTTTTTTAAACAAAAGGCCGCCGAGTATAATACTAAATTGACTGAGATTGACAACTCTTTTAAAACCGCACTGAACACCTGTAAAAACAGGGAGATCGTCTACGGCGGCCATTACGCCTTCGGCTATATGGCTAAGCGCTACGACCTCAAGTATCTGGCTGCCCAAGGTGTCTCGCCGGATGCAGAGCCAACGGCCAAGGATTTGACCCGGCTGGTGGAGCAGATCAAAAAAGATAAGATCAAATATGTTTTTTACGAGGAATTGACCAGCCCGAAAATAGCCGAAACCATTGCCGACGAAACCGGCGCCAAACTGTTGCTTTTAAACGCCGCTCACAATCTGTCCAAGGATCAATTCGAGCACGGCATTTCCTTCTTTGAAATTTTGAACGCCGATCTGGAGAATTTAAAGATTGGGCTCGAATGCCGATAATAAGTAAACTATCCCGCCAAAGGCGGGACTCGAACCCATTCAGGTTAAAAATTCGAACTAAAGACAAGGAATTTTCTCCCATTCCCCAAGGTAGATAATAAAAACATGAACACTGTTTTATCCGTAAAGAATTTATCTTTTAGCTACGATGCGACGGAAGTTCTTGCCAGCGTCTCGTTCTCGGTAGACAAAGGCGACTATGTCGCTTTAGCCGGACCCAACGGCGCCGGCAAGACCACCCTCGTGAAAGTGATCCTCGGACTGGAGGAGAAACGTAAAGGAACTGTCGAGATATTCGGCAAGAGTTTTGAAAGCTTCAGCGATTGGGACCGAATCGGCTATTTACCGCAGCAAATGAACGTGTTCAACCCTTTGTTCCCGGCCACGGTCAAAGAGGTGGTCGGCCTAGGACTTTTATCGCACAAGTCTTTCCCCAAAAAATTCACGCGAAGCGACGGAGACAAAATCCTCAAGACACTTGATCTTATGGATGTCGCGTACCTCAAAGACCAATTGGTCGGGGAATTATCCGGAGGCCAACAGCAGCGGGTCTTTCTCGCTCGGGCCCTGGTCTCCGATCCCAAACTGCTCATTTTGGACGAGCCGAGCACCGCTTTGGACCCCCAGACCCGCGAAGATTTTTTTGCATTGGTGGAAAAGCTGAACAAAGACAAGGGCGTTGCGATAATTATCATCACGCACGACACTGCGCATATCGGCCAATATGCCGGCAAGCTGTTGTATTTGGACAAGAAGGTTGTTTTTTACGGACGCTTCGCCGATTTCTGCCAGTCGAAAGAAATGGAACAATATTTCGGCCCCTTTTCCCAGCATCTCATCTGCCACCAACATGCCTGATATGGCACCCCTGCCGTTTCTCCAGTACGAATTCATCCAACGGGCGTACTTAGCCGGGTCGTTCATCGCCGCGCTGTGCGCCATACTCGGACTTTTTTTGGTGCTCCGTAAATTGTCGCTGATCGGCGACGGCCTGTCCCATGTCAGTTTCGGGGCCATCGCCCTCGGCCTATTTTTGGGATTTTATCCCTTCTATGTAGCCATACCCGTGGTGATTCTGGCCTCGTATCTGGTGTTGAAGCTCACGGATAAGGCAAAAATCTACGGTGACGCGGCCATCGGTATTGTCTCTTCGGTCGGCATTGCCGGCGGTGTGGTTTTGGCCAGTCTGTCGAAAGGATTTAATGTAGACCTGTTCAGCTATTTATTCGGCAACATCTTAGCCATCAGCATGCAAGAAGTGTTTTTATCAGTAGGGCTATCCTTCGTTGTTCTGCTTGTAATCGTATTTTTATACAACGATCTTTTTTCGACGACCTTTGATGAACAGTACGCCAAGATTACGGGAATAAATACCAAGCGGATCAATGTCGCGCTGATGTTTCTGACCGCCATTACCGTGGTCTTAGCCGTCAAGGTGGTCGGCATTATGCTGGTATCGGCTATGCTTATCTTGCCGGCAGCTACGGCCTTGCAGATCGCCAAAGGATTTAAGGCGGCGATGATAACAGCGGCGATTATTGCCGTCTTCTCGGTTCTTGCCGGCATCACCATATCCTTTTACGCCGATTTGCCAGCCGGGGCCACAGTGGTGCTGCTTAATTTCCTGTTGTTTGCCTTATCGTTTCTGACAAAAAAATTCGTACAGTGAGCGAAGCCAGCTTTTGGCCTGTCCGACAAAGAGGGGCAAAGAAAAAAATCACCTTTGAATGGAATAACGGCGGAGGTGTCCTTGCCTCCAGCTAAAAGTCCATTGCTATAAACCACCAAGATCCCGCTTATGGCGAGATCTCGCCAGAATTTTTGCAAGGCAAAAATTCTGTCAAAGGGAGAGGGATTCGAACCCAACTCAAGCCTCAAAAAGCATTTCCTTTAGTCTTCTGCGTCCGGTAGTTGATTTGTAATATTTTTCTTTCTGACGAGCTTCGCTCAATGTTTCAAACGATTCGATATGGATAACCTAATAAGGACGATACAGTTGAGACGATTTAACTCTACCAGCGTTATGTTCTGCCAAACGTTTATTAACATCATCCGTAACGCCAGTATAAGTCCGAGTTTTTGCCTCATTCAACAGAATGTAAACGTAATACATAATCAAACTTGTTGGCGGATCCACCTCTCTGCCTTCGGCGGAGGGTGAGATCTCGCCATCATTTTTGCCTTAAATAAAACAAGCGGATCCGTCAAAAGACTTTTTGGCTTTTGACGAGATCTCGCCAGATTTTTTTTGCAAAGCAAAAAAAATCTGGCGGAGGGAGAGGGATTCGAACCCCCGTCTCCTTTCGGGAGAAGCGGTTTTCAAGACCGCCGCCTTAAACCGCTCGGCCATCCCTCCGGGATCTCGCCCTCCGTCGAAGGCGGAGGGCGGATACTTTTAGCCATTAGCTGTTAGCTAGTAGCTTATTCTTAAAAAGACGAACCTCTTATGATTCCTTGACCACTTGAATCCTCGACCCCTGGAACCCTTACGTTTCATTTTACCCCTTCCGCTCGATCCTTTCAATGCCGCCCATGTATGGTCGCAGAACCTTGGGGATAACCACGCTGCCATCCTCCTGCTGATAGTTCTCGAGGATGGCCACTACCGCCCTGCCCACGGCCAGCCCCGAGCCATTGAGGGTATGGACCAGTTCTGTCCCTTTCTTTCCTTCACGGCGGAAGCGGATCGAAGCCCGGCGGGCCTGAAATGCCTCGAAGTTGCTGCAGGATGATATCTCCTTATAGTCCCCCTGACTAGGGAGCCACACCTCGATGTCATAGGTCTTGGCGGCGGCAAATCCCAGATCGCCCGTGCAGAGGGAGACCACCCGATAGTGGATCTCAAGCCTGTGCAGGACCTCCTCGGCATCTGCCAGGAGCCGCTCCAGCTCGTCGTACGAGGTCTCAGGAGTCGTGAACTTGACCAACTCTACCTTGTTGAACTGGTGCTGGCGTATGATCCCCCGGGTATCCTTACCATACGACCCTGCCTCTTTGCGA
>CAYHAB010000175.1:0-10559 GCA_964354505.1 uncultured Thermodesulfobacteriota bacterium | reverse complement strand
TCCTGTCTGCAGCCTCAGAGACTATACGCCAAAGATCCGAAAGGATTAAGATATAGTCCGAACTTACGGGCGACCGTAAGAGTCTTGCTGAAAAGCAGGACCGCCCTCTGTGTGAATTAATTGGGGGTTAGTAGTTCCGAGAGGAATGAAAGTAACAGAATTGTCGGTCTCTATCTGTTGCGGGCGTTGGAGATTTGAAGGGGAGCTGTCCCTAGTACGAGAGGACCGGGATGGACGAACCTCTGGTGTACCAGTTGTGGCGCCAGCCGCATAGCTGGGTAGCTAAGTTCGGAAGGGATAACCGCTGAAGGCATATAAGCGGGAAGCCCCCCCCAAGATGAGATATCCCTCCCTGATGGCAACATCAGGGGTAAGACCCCAGGGAGACCACCTGGTTGATAGGCCGGATGTGTAAGTCCAGTAATGGGCTTAGCTAACCGGTACTAATCGGTCGAGAGGCTTGATCACTAACTTTACGACTCAAGGCTGTGCCTTTTGCCCCTATGTGGTTTATAGATTGCGGTTTGTTCTTTGAGGTGATAAAGAAATGTTTCCGGTGACTATGGCGGAGGGGCAACACCCGTAACCATTCCGAATACGGCAGTTAAGCCCTCCAGCGCCGATGGTACTGCCTCTTGAGGGGTGGGAGAGTAGGTCGTTGCCGGGAACTTATGTTTTTGAGAAAGGGGGTCAGGACAAAAAGAGGATTTATCTTGCGTTCTGGCCCCGGCTTGTATGGGCGGGAATAACTCAGCGGTAGAGTGCAACCTTGCCAAGGTTGAAGTCGCGGGTTCAAATCCCGTTTCCCGCTCCAAGGGCGGCGTAGCCAAGTGGTAAGGCGACGGTCTGCAAAACCGTTATTCACCGGTTCAAATCCGGTCGCCGCCTCCAAATGATTACAAGGGGTTAGGCTTTAGCCTAACCCCTTTTTGCTTGGCGTTGATGAGGATGCGCCCTCAGCAATGCGTCACGTCATCTGATCCTGACGTATGTCGCCTTGCGATACCCTTGGTCATTGACGTAGGATACCCTGGCACTTTCACCTGGTGCGGGATAACGATTCGTTATGTTGTATCTGGTACGCAAGCCGGTATAGAAGGTATATATTTTGCCTGTATTATAACTCTGCACGTGTATTGTTCCCCTGCCTGCCACCCCGATGGCGACGCTGGTAACCTTACCATATACGGCATTACGCCCCACTTCTCCCCCGTACCACCTGTTTTGCACGAAGGAGCTGTTCTGAAGGATGAAGATGAGGAGAAGCAGCCCCACCACCACTGCTGCCACGATAAGGATTTGCTTTTGGACCTTGCGGGTAAGGTGAAGGCCTTTTGCCTTTGGCCTTGCTCTTTTCGTGCTCCGCCTCGGCCTTTTAGCGCCGGTTCTTCTCGTGCTCGTTCTTCTTGGTCTCGCTCTCTTGGTGCGCGCCATATGTCCCTCCTGCGAGGTATTTTTGCCTTTATAGCAGAGCGCTTAAGAGATGTCAAACAAATAGCGTCTTGAAAAGGCGATAGAAGGTAAAAGCCACTGTCCTCGCCCATCTGTTCCCATAAGGAGGCGCTGACTATTGCTTATGCCCCTCTCCTTCTTTGTTCGCCTCCGCTTCCCCGAGAAATTCCTCGGAGGTCATGATGCGAAAGAGGGGGAACAGTGCGAATTTTCGGTAATTTTCGAGGGTGGTCTCATGCACCTCTCTCTTATGGGCGGCGCAGCAGTCCTCGAGAAGAATAGAGCTGAAGTCGTGGCAGAGGGCATCCATGGCCGTCATCAGAACACAGACATTGGTTGTGATACCGGCTACCGCGACCGTGTCGACGCCCCATGTCCGCAGCGTTTGATCAAGATCGGTCTTAAAGAAGGCGCTGAAACGCCGCTTCGGCAGTATAATATCCCCCTCCTGCACGTCCAGCTGATCGGCGACCCCTGCCCCTTCTGTCCCCCTGATGGCATGCGGTTTCATCTTGCCCTTGAAGATGAAATCACCGGGGAGGAAGGAATCACAGGCAAAGATGACGGGTATCCCCATCGATCGTCCCCGTTGCAGAAGGTGATTGATCCGTGGGATGATGGGCTGGGCTTCCCTCGTAATCGGGGATTGATCTTCCTCTCGGAGGTTGTCTTTTACCATATCGACAATAATGATGGCGAATCGCATGATTGGTTACCTTCCCTTATGTTTTATCGAGATGAAAGATTCGACGGGCATTGTTTGTGGTGATTGCCGCCACTTCTGAGATATCCTGCCGCCTTATTGCAGCGATGGCCTCGGCGGTAAACCGCACATAGGCGGGTTCATTTCTTTTCCCCCGGTGCGGCATGGGGGCGAGAAAGGGGGCGTCGGTCTCTACAACTATCCACTCCGGGGGAAGCTTCTTTACCACCTCACGCAGCCCCTGGACCTTATTGAAGGTAATGACCCCTGGTATGGAGATGGCGAAGCCCATCTCCAGATAGTGTGCGGCTGCTTTCTCATCCCCGGAAAAACAGTGGATTATCCCTCCCACCTCCCATGCCTTCTCCTCCTTGAGGATGGTGATGGTTTCCTGTGTTGCAGAACGACTATGGATGACCAGGGGGAGTTTCATGCCTTTCCCGATGGTTATCTGTTGGCGGAACCTCTCCCGCTGGAGTGCCGGCGGGGAGAGATTGCGGTAGAAATCGAGGCCGATTTCCCCCCAGGCCTTCACCTTTTCATGGCGGGCGAGATCTTTCAGGTCGGATAGATCACCTTCACCTACCTCGGCGGCGCTGTGGGGATGAACTCCCACGATGGCAAAGATATCCGGGTATGCCTCAGTAATCTCCAGCGCCCTCCGGCAGCTTTTGGGATCGGTCCCAACCGCCATAATGGTAGTTACCCCCGCTTCCTTTGCCCTTTCGATCACCCGGGGGAGGTCCGCCTCGAATTCAGGCATATCAAGATGGGCATGGGTATCAACGAGCATCAGCTTCTTGTGTCTTGTATCTGGAAAATAAGCCTCTTTGAGTACCTCTCCCCCGCGGGGAGAGGATCAAGGTGAGGGGGAAACCATCCAAGAGCATATCCACCCCGACCGCAACCCTTTTCCCGTCATTATGGAGCCGAGACCTTGCGGCGCGCTGCGTAAGAAGGGATCTCCCTATATAATATACCATTTTCATAGTTCTTGGGCGACGAATCAGCCACTGAAAATTATCATGGGAATTGACGACAGGGGCAACCGTGACGCGTGCCCTATCATTGGGTGACGGGAGGGACAGCAGGGTCTATTTTGACCTGCGTTGCCTCCATAAGGCCCTTGTCAGAGAGGTAATATGCCTTTATCCTCTCTCCAACGGACGGGTAACGCCGTGGATGGTAGCTCGTACGCCATCCCACGGTGAAGGTATATACCTTCCCGGTGTGGAGGCTCATTACCGTTATCGTCCCCCGGCGGTCATCCCTCATGTTGACTGCAATGACATTCCCATAAACGGCATTGGAAGCCATTTCCCTGCCGGCCTTGCTTTTTTCGATGAAGATCTCTTCACCTAAGAGCTCCGGCTTTGCCGCCTGCCTTCTTTTGCCTCCGGCAGGGAAAAAGACCAGCAGAAGGGTGATGAGGATGAGTATGCCTACAGATCCCGTTATGCGGAGCTGTTGTTGAGTGAGCTGAGAGAAGAGAGGGATCTTTATCATCGCTCCCTTGTTCAACCGGGGTATCCGTTTTCCACAGTGCTTACAGAAACGAACATTGGAGATGGTTCTTTTCCCACATTTCGGGCACTTCATCTTCCGGCTCCCGGCGCATTTTTGGGCCTTTATATCAGACCGCCTGAGAGATGTCAAACCATCTGAGGCCATGAGGGGCATGAGAGAGAAAATAATCGCACCCCTTTTTCCGCTTTCAGCGCCTGATGTAAGAAAGCCCGCAACCTCAGAAACCGATCCTCCCTCGGTTTGCTTTATAGTACCGATTTTGATAAGCTAGGATGCCGTCGAGGAGGGAGCGGATGAGCAGTTGTAAAATGGCCATTCTGGGGACTGGCAATCTGGGGACGACCCTGGCCTTAATGATGCGGGAGAAGGGACACGATGTCACCCTCTGGACGATAGAGGATGATGTGGCCGAGGCCATCCGGGAGGGGAGGGAAAATCCCCGCTACCTGCCCGGACACTACATCCCACCTGAGATCAAGGTCTCCATGGAAATGGAAGAGACCTTACAGAGTGTGGAGATTGTTGCCCTTGCTGTTCCCTCCCATGCCGTAAGGAAAGTGGCCGGTCTTATGGCCTCCCACCTTCCACCGGAGGTCATTATCGTCGACTTTGCCAAGGGTTTGGAGGTGGAGACGGGGCTGCGGATGTCTCAGGTAATCGAGGATGAACTTCTTCCAGAGGCGAGGAATGGGATCGTAGCTGTTTCAGGGCCCTCTATCGCCTCAGAGTTGGTACGCAAGCTTCCTACGGCTGTTGAGATCTCTTCTAAAGATCCACGCTGTTCCCAAAAGACCAAGGAGATTTTAGAAACCCCCTTTTTTAGGCTCTATGTCAATGAGGATTTAGCAGGGGTGGAATTGGGAGGGGTCTTCAAAAATGTCTACGCCATAGGGGCAGGGATCTGCGATGGGCTGAAGATGGGGGTGAATACCAAGGCATCTGTCATCACCAAGAGTTTAGAGGAACTCTCCGTGCTGGGAAGTGCCCTGGGGGCCCATCCCCTTACCTTTATGGGGCTTTCGGGATTAGGAGATCTGATCGTCACGTGTACCAGTGAGCACAGTCGTAACAGGAGGTTTGGTGAGAAGATAGGGAGGGGCCTCTCCATCGAGAAGGCACAAAAGGAAATAGGGCAGGTGATAGAGGGGATTAGAGCGGCCACTGTCGCCTACAAAACGGGAAAAAAGTTTCAGCTGGAACTTCCCATTGTGGGACAAATCTACCGAGTCCTGTATGAGGAGGGCGACCCTCGTGAGGCCCTGTATCAATTCATGGTTTGATCGTTGGAGGATTTCAGCGTGAAGCGCGAAAAGGGCGCATATCCCATTAAGGCGTGGCCTGAAGGTGATCGTCCGCGCGAAAAGCTCTTGGAGCAAGGCCCGGAATCCCTTTCTGACGCGGAGTTGCTGGCCATAGTCATCAGAACGGGTGATAGTTCGAGCGGCAGGACCGCCCTCGATCATGCCCGACAGCTCTTAACGATGTTTAAGAGTTTTCGCAACCTTGCGTCAGCGGCGATTGGCGAACTGTGCGCCCTCAAGGGGATCGGCCCGGCCAAGGCGGCAGCCGTGAAAGCCGTCCTGGAGATCTCGCGCAGGTATGCCACAGAAAGGGTTTCCCAGGGGACCGTCTTTTCTCGCAGCGAAGATGTCTTCGCCCATTTTCACCAGCGCTTGAGAGATAAGAAAAAGGAGTGTTTCTTCATCCTTTTGTTAGATAGTAAGAACAGGGTCATCAGAGAAGAGAGGATCTCGGAGGGGACATTGACCAGTGCCCTCGTTCACCCCCGGGAGGCCTTCACGCCCGCCGTCAGGGAGTCCGCCGCCTCACTGATCTTAGCACACAATCACCCCAGCGGCGATCCCACGCCTAGCCGAGAGGATGAGGAAATCACCAGCCGTCTGGTCGAGGCGGGTAAACTGCTCGGCATCGGTGTGTTGGATCACATCATCATCGGCGAGGGGCGTTACTATAGCTTTACCGATAGGGGGAGACTCGGAGAGGTTCGGTGAGTCGGGGAGATCATGTATGAGCTGCCTGGCGGGGACGGCCACAGAGGCGCGGCTTCCGCCATGATGTGCGCCAATGCAAAGGCGCAGATGCTAAAGAGGCGCTGCTGGGAATCTTTATGCTCTGAATCGCCCTCGGTTAGGGGAAAACGGGCATCGGGCATTGTGGTTGTCATCAGCCAGCCTATGGCGTAAGAGGCCGGAGCAAGCGGCCGAGAGATCTAATTATGGAAGAAAAACTGCAGAAATTGCATCACATAGTGCAGAACAAACGCAAGGTGCTGATCGTCACGCACACCAATCCTGATCCCGACTCCATTGCCAGCGCATATGCCCTGCGCCACCTCTTTGCCTCGTGGGGGATAAACGCGGTGCTCGTCTACGGAGGGATCATCGGCCGCTCGGAGAACAAGGCCATGATCAAGAGGTTGCGTATCCCCATACGATCCATCCAAACAATCAACCCCTTTAATTTTAAGGTGGTCTCCTTGGTGGATGCCCAGCCTTCTTCGGGCAACGCCCCGATTCCCCGCTCCCTCGTGCCCGGCATTGTCTTAGATCATCATCCACTGAGAAAGGCTCCTTCTTTGAAGGAGATCCCCTTCGTGGACATCAGACCTGAATATGGGAGTACCTCCACCATACTGGCAGAGTATCTCTTGGAGGAGGGGGTTGAGATCACTCGAAAGTTGGCTACGGCCCTTTACTACGGGATCATGTCGGATACGATGGATTTGGGCAGAGATGCCAAGGCGGTGGATGTGCGCATGTCAGCCGACCTCTACCCCAAGGTCCTGGTAAAGACCCTCTCGCAGATCGAACACCCCCGACTCCCGAGAGAGTATTTTCGTATTCTCCAAGAGGCCCTCGGCAGGACAACGTGGTACCCCCCGAACGGGGTCTTGATCAGCGAACTCGGGGCGGTTGTGGAGCCGGATATGGTGGCCATTATGCCGATTTTCTGATCCGCATGGAGGGGGTGCGATGGGTCTTCGCCCTCGGGGAAAGGGAACAAGAGGTCTTTTTCTCCCTGCGGACAACGGGGTATCACAAAAGGAGCGCCGATCAATTGGCCCGTAGCCTCATCCGGGGGCTGGAGGAAGGGGGCGCAGGGGGGCATGAGGCCACCGCAGGGGGGCGTGTGTTCTCTTCACCGGACAAAAGAGATGAGATTAAGGGAAAACTGCGTGAGCGGTTTCTCAAAAGGCTTGGGTGCGATATATCGAAGGGGATACCATTTGTCTAATAAAGAGATGAGGAGGGAGGGTCATATGGAGATCAAAACAGTGAGGATCGAGATCCCTGAAGGAGTCAATATTATCTTCGGGCAGAGCCATTTCATCAAGACGGTGGAGGATCTCTACGAGGTGATAGTCGGCGGGGTGCCTGGGGCAAAGTTCGGCATCGCCTTTTGTGAAGCCTCAGGCAGTTGCCTTATCAGGTCAGAGGGGAACGATCTCGATCTGGTCAAAATCGCCCAGAAAAACGCCGCAGAGGTGGGGGCCGGCCACACCTTCATTGTTATGCTGAAGGATGCCTTCCCCATCAATGTCTTGAACGCTATCAAGATGTGTCAGGAGGTGTGCACCATCTACTGCGCCACCGCCAACCCGGTCGAGGTGATCATCGCCCAAACGGATCAGGGAAGGGGCATTTTGGGAGTGATCGACGGGGTGCCTCCCAAGGGGGTAGAAGACGGTACAGGTGTTCAGTGGAGGAAAAAGCTGTTGCGGGATTACAATTATAAGTTATGATTTCTTTTCTGAGGCCTTTTTCTTGGCGGGCTTTTTGTCTGCCTTCTCTTTTTCTTCCTTCGCTACGGCGGGGAGCAACTCAATGATGGCGAGTGCTGCCGCATCACCAGGTCGATTCCTCGTTTTGAAGATGTGGGTGTACCCCCCATTCCTCTCCGCAAAGCGGGGGGCGATCTCAGCGAAGAGCTTGTGGGCTACCTTTTTGCTGTTGATTATCCTGAGGGCCTGACGGCGTGCGTGCAGGTCTCCCCTCTTCCCCAACGTGATGAGACGTTCGGCAAGACTGCGCACCTCTTTGGCCTTGGCCTCGGTAGTTTCAATCCGCTCATGTTCAAAGAGAGAGGTAACCATATTACGCAGCATCATGAGGCGATGGCTTGTGGTGCGGTTGAGTTTTCTCCCGGCCTTGTGGTGTCGCATGTCTTCCCCCTTAGTCCTCTTGCTCGCTTTGCTGTTCAAGGGGCGTGAGAGCCGCAATATCCATCCCCAGTTTAAGTCCCATCCCCTCCAAGACATCTTTTATCTCGTTCAGGGATTTTCTACCGAAGTTCTTGGTCTGGAGTATCTCCTGCTCCGTTTTTTGCACCAATTCCACGATATATTGGATGTTGGCGTTCTTCAGACAGTTAGCCGATCTGACCGATAACTCAAGTTCATCCACGCTCTTTGTCAGTTTCTCGCGCAGATCCTCCAGCTGCCTTTGCCTTTTTTCCTCGTCGTCTTCACCAGGGATTTCTTCAGCAGGTTCCTCGAAGTTGATAAATATGTTCAATTGTTCCTTGAGAATTTTAGCTGCCAGGGCTACGGCATCATCAGGTTTGATGCTGCCGTTGGTCCAGACCTCGAGGGTAAGCTTGTCGTAGTCAGTGATCTGCCCCACACGCGCATTCGTCACCGTATAGTTTACCTTTTTGATGGGCGTGAAAACGGAGTCTATGGGAGTGGTCCCTATCGGCATGTCCTCCTCCTTGTTCCTCTCGGCGGGGACATACCCCTTGCCCATCTTTACTATCATTTCCATATTCAGTTTGGCGCCTTTGTCAAGAAGGCAGATGTGCTGCAGATGATTGATCACCTCCACATCGGCATCGGTTATAATATCCGCTGCAGTAATCTCTTTTCCACCTTCGGCCTCTATTCTTACCGTCTTGGGTACGGAGCCGTGTAGTCTGAAGACCACCTCCTTCAGATTGAGGAGGATGTCGGTGACGTCCTCCTTCACACCGGGTAGTACGGAAAATTCGTGCAGGCTTCCATCTATTTTAACCGCCGTGACGGCCGCCCCGTGGAGGGATGAAAGCAGGATTCTCCTCAAGGAGTTCCCCAGGGTAATTCCGAACCCCCTCTCCAGGGGTTCGGCGACGAATTTGCCGTAGTAATCGGTTAACGTCTCCTCATCGATCTCAAGCCTTCTCGGCTTGATCAAGGACTTCCAATTCTTGTCGTTTATTTCCATAGTCTTTCAATTTCCTCCTGAGCCATGCTGAATGGCTATTTGGAGTATAGTTCTACGATGAGTTGTTCTTGGATAGGAGGGGTCGTTAATTCCTCTCGATTGGGCCATCCTTTTATAATGCCCCTCAGGTTATCCTTTTCCATCTCCAGCCATTGGGGTATACTCCTTCTGGCAACCCCCTCTACAGCCTCCTTGATCCGAGCCATCCCTTTGTCCTTTTCCTTGACCTCGATAACATCCTTAGGTTTCACAAGATACGAGGGGATGTTTACCTTGCGCCCGTTGACCAGAAAGTGACCATGCCCCACCAGTTGTCGCGCCTCCTGACGGGAGGTGGCGAAACCGAGGCGGTAGACTGTATTGTCAAGTCGACGTTCTAAGAGGATCAGGAGATTCGTCCCCGTAATACCCTTTTGTCTGTCGGCTTTTTCAAAGTAGTTACGAAACTGCCTCTCTGACACGCCGTAAATCCGTTTCACCTTCTGTTTCTCCCTCAATTGTATACCGTAGTCAGAAAATTTGATCCGGCGTTGGCCATGTTGCCCCGGTGGATAACCCCGGCGTTCAAAGGCACACTTATCAGTATAGCATCGCTCACCCTTTAGGAAGAGCTTCATTCTTTCTCGGCGGCACAGTCGGCAGACCGAATCTATGTATTGAGCCACGTTATACCCTCCTCCTCTTCGGAGGCCTACAGCCGTTGTGCGGTATCGGGGTGACATCCCTAATCATGTGGACCTTCATCCCTGCGGCCTGCAGTGCCCTCAGAGTGGCCTCCCTTCCTGCCCCGGGCCCCTTCACGTAGACATCCACCGTCTTCATGCCTTGCTCCATCGCTTTTTTTGCAGCGGCCGACGCAGCCAATTGGGCGGCAAAAGGGGTCCCTTTACGCGATCCCTTGAACCCTTGTGTACCCCCACTGGCCCAGGCAATGGTGTTCCCCTGGTCGTCGGTAAAGGTCACAATGGTGTTGTTAAAGGTAGCCTGAATATGAACAATCCCCGAAGGAATATTTACTTTTACTTTTTTCTTCCCGCCCTTTTGTTCCCTCTTTGCCATACATCCTCCTATGTTTTCTTCTTTCCGACCACTCCCCTGCGAGGTCCTTTTCTGGTCCTGGCGTTGGTATGGGTCCGCTGCCCCCGCACCGGGAGGGATCGGCGATGGCGCAGCCCACGATACGAACCAACATCCATGAGGGCCTTGATGTTCATGGCCACTTCCCTTCTCAGCTCTCCCTCCACCTTGAAGGTGTTGTCGATAACTCCCCTTATCTTGACAACCTCCGACTCACTCAACTCACCAGCCTTTTTGTTCCAGTCGACGCCGGCCTCATTCAAGATCTTCTGGGACGCAGAGCGTCCGATACCATAGATATAGGTGAGGGCGACTTCCAACCTCTTGTCCTTCGGTAAGTCAACTCCTGCGATTCTGGGCACTGCTTATCCCTCCTAACCTTGTCTCTGTTTATGCTTTGGATTTACACAGATGACCCTGATGACACCCTTGCGCTTGATGATCTTGCATTTGTCGCAGATCTTCTTCACCGAAGATCTCACTTTCATCTCAATATCCTCCTGAGTGGTCCTTACTCGTTAAGCGCTCTTTTTCTCTCGATAGGTTATCCTGCCCCTGCTGAGGTCATAGGGGGAGAGTTC
>CAYHAB010000174.1:0-10177 GCA_964354505.1 uncultured Thermodesulfobacteriota bacterium | reverse complement strand
GAATAGAATCCTTTTTTTGCTTTTAAAAAGGGGGGAGGGGGGGGGCTGTGGAAGCCCCCTCCCCTCCAGGGGGGGATGAAAAGAAGGGAACCGAAAAATTTTATGCCGTATCTTCTCCTGCTCTCAACGAAAACCGCCTTTTTGCTTATTCCGTCAGCGTTTCTTTAGCTCATCAAGGCCGTTTTGCTGTTCGATCCTCACCTTGGCCCCCATCTTTTCCAAGGCCAGTTGATACCGCCGGGCCTCTCCTAAGTCTATCCCATTTTTCACCGTGAGGGGGGCCAACCTCATCATTTTGGTAACGACATTGGCAGAGAGATTACAGTGGTTCTGAAGGTTTTTTGTCAACTTGTTCACCACGTTGAAGTCCTTGACTGCAGATCCTTCAAAGATAACCTTATATTTTCCCTCATTATCTGCCATACTCTTATCTCTCCCTACAAGCTTCAATCACCTTTCCCAGGACTTTATAGGTTATTTGCATATTGAGTGCCAATTCGCTTTGTATCTGCCTCATGCCAACTCATTAATTTTATTACGGAATGATATGCCATTGAGGAGCACAAGGGTTGTGATAAGCGGTGTGGCATAGCCCATTTTGTCCTCAAAAGTGACAAAAATCGCCATTTCAGCACCCTACCCTCTCCTCTCACGTCTGAGAGACTACGGCGCTCACGGTAACGCAGCGATCCGCCATAGCCCCTTGCCATGAAACCTGAACCCTTACAATCGTCAACACCGACTGTGGGCCCTCGGGTTGCACGATCCACTGCCTGGCATAGGTCACCCCATTGGCCTTATCAATATATTTATCCTCGCCATCAGTGAGCTGGTTAGCCCCTTGCAGTTCCGCCAACTTGTCCTTGGCGAGGGTAGTAGCCAGGGTCGCCTGGTGCCCGAGGGTATCGCCCCTCAAGGCTACAAGTTGCAGACCCGCCAGCCCCAGCAGGCCGATGGCGAGGATAAACAGGGCGATGGTTACCTCCAGGAGGGTCATGCCCCCTTGATCTTTTACCCTATGCATATGACACCTCTTTAGGCTCATTTTTTTCCTCACACCCTTTAAGTGTATATTGCAGAATAAGTGCCAACCATCGTGCCGTAGCTATTATGTTAAATTATTGATTTTATAAGGGAATTAATTAGAGAAAGAAAGCGAATACAAAATGGGGACAAAAAGCAGCACTTCTACATAGGTGAAACTGACAAAAATGGGCACATTTTTTAGGGGTCAAAAAAAACCGCCTTGTTGAGACGGTGTAAAACAGTAGCGCATTGCCTTACTATTTTTGAAGATGCAGAAGACCTACTCAATAAGTGGCCTTATACTTTTCGCTAAGACAACCGTATTCTCTTCACCATTTTCTCTATCAATAATCTTGCGTCCCTGTATCTCGATACCCATTCCTAAGTGAAGATCGCTGAATTTCAAGATACTGTCTTTGGAACCGATTATTGTCTCTGAAGAAACGATGACATAGATCTTCTGTGCTTTTTCTTTCCCTTTTACCTTTTTGATCAGTAGTTCATTCACAACAAGCACCTTTTGATCAGGCGGTGGTTTTTCTATATCGACAATACGCGCCTGAAATTTACACTCAATACCCTCCTTTTTGATGTCCTGAAACCCGACAAGAGACATCACCATAAAAGATGAGATGCAGATTGCGAACAATATCTTTATCATTTTGTTTCTATTGAGATATAAACGCATCATCCTCCCTCCACACTATCGTATAATTATTAGAATATCTCACGCCATGAATTAACAGTAAACCCCGTAGAATTAAAACTCTCATCTAGCAAAACAATTTTACCGCCTACCGCAATATAAACCCTCGCTATCCCATCAGCTCCTATAACGACCACCGCTTCCGTTGGAATGCCATATCCGATCACCTTGGAGCGGTCTGCCTTCTGCAGCCCAGTGTTGGCGGTATCAAGGTCCCAAACAGCCTCAGCAGTCAGATAATTCACGGCATATACACGGGCATCACCGCCATAAGAACAGGTATCTGAAGCGGGCGTGAAGGTCGTAAAGATGACAACGCCGTAGATGGCGACGGGGGCAGCTAGGACCTTTTCGCCATCGTGCTCCATGATGATATACCAACCATCCCCATTAGCCAGCTGCGTCCGTATAGTGTTTTTTGTTGTCTCTGAAGTGCCGGGATCTTGCAGTAAATCTGCGGTCATATCCACAAGTCGGGATTCCGCCAGTACTCCGCCGACGCGGGATTGAAAGGCAGCATCGGTTTCATTCTTGTCTTTCACCGCATAAAACCTATTAATATGTGGGTCTGGCGATGGACAATACATAGGCTCATTTCTGTCTCCCGAGCCGAAATAGAGATACGCGTATCCCGACTCCAGTACCAGGTCAGGGGGATAGAAAATTTTGGTTCCGCTATTCCCCTGGAACAGGCGGCGGGGGGTCCAGTTATTCACGTTCCCGTTTTCAGACCCTGCCTGGTTACCGAAACGCCACATCTGACCGCCGGTGTCTCCCACGTACACCCGGTTGACGTAGCCGTCAAAGGTTGTGTCAACTGCCAAAACCGTGCTGGGGACACATGAGGTCATGTTGGCAAGTACGGGATAGGTACCGGAATTCGCAACGGTATAGTCCTTGACTAAGGCGCCGGTTAAGGCATTTATTATAAAAAGACCTCGACCTTTTGTATTTGTCGAATTATATCCACCACCGATAAAGGCCACGATTGTATCGGTCTCTGAACCGACGGTACCTGCCCTTACCTTCCCGATCTCTGGCTCAGCCCAGCTCTCCCCCATCTCGGTGATGATTGTTGTCGGGTTAGGAATCCCGGTAATGGTTGCGTTGGCATTATCGATCCGCCACAGGTATTGAGGGTCATTAGGGTCGGTAACATCTATAGCGGTATAGCTGGTCCCGCCTCCTCGCTCTCCAAAGATGACAATCACCTTATCGCCATCTGCCGCCTCGATATTGCCATCTTTGTCAACATCCTTGATATAGGCCTTGGGAGCACCGTCGACATAATATTGATGACCTGAACCCTCGATCATGTTTTTCAGTTTGGGCAGGAGGTCAGGAGGTATAAAGGCCCACTTCTCAGAGCCATTAGAGTCGTCAATGGCATGCAACATCCCGTCGTTGGTGCCGACGTACACTACCCGCACGTTGTTCGTTGGGTGTGCATAATCGGTGACATAATCTATAATGAGAGGCTTGGAGTGAAGGATATCCCCGAAGATATTTTCTCGCTTTTCTGTATAGACCGCATCAACATCCTGATCATAGGCGTCATATCCACGGATATAACGCATCAGATCATACTGGGCGGTAGTGCCGGTTTGGGCGTCGGCTGACTTGCTCGGAGTGCCCAGCATGGCACTCGTGATACTTGCATTAGTGGTAACGAAGGCATTGGCACTATTATTAAGATCAGCAGTGCTTCCCGTGTAATAGGTATAGATATTTCTTGAATCCAAAGTTACCCCCTTGAGCACCTCGTGTACCTCCCAATATGGTTGGGGGGAACCAGTAGAGGCCAACAGTGTATCAAGAAGCAGGTTGTCTTCATCATCGGTCGCCGGCGTCGTTTCATCATTGCCATAGAGGTGGCCATCGCTGCCGATATGTAGTTTCATCAGGTATCCCGGCCAAAATTTATCGTGCGCCTTCGGGGTAAAGAGTGATATGTACATTTTGTTGCCGCTCGTGGTCCTCTGGACAGGGACCACCGGCGCGGTAAAGGTCTGGGTCTGCTCGATGATGGTCTCCATGACCGCCTGTAATGCAACGCTGAGTTCATGAGAACTGCTCGTGGTATAGTAGGCCCCTCCTCCGTTGACCGCGGTATCGGTCAAGAGTTGATGATCAACATGGAACCCGATGGTATAGATGGTCAGGTTCTGGTTGCCTGATACCGCATGACCGGTATCGAGGGAATCATCTGTAGCGTAGAGATACTTTGCCACATCATCAAGGTAATCAGAGCCGCCATGGACGTAGTCATTACTTGGATCGGGGTCATTCCCATCATTATCATAGTCCCAGTGGCGGGGGTGACCATAATCAGGCAGGAAACCTTCTATAAAATCATACTCACCAACATTATTGGCATCATAGCTGTCCCCTTCGCCTTCTGGCTTTCCATCGGTCATGATGATGACGAAGTTTTTACGGCACCAATTGGCGGCATCAATAGGAGAGGTATAGCTCCCGAACTGCCCCCTGAAGTACTTGGCGGCGTTGATCAGCCGGTTGGCCAGGGGGGTGCCGCCGTCAGCCGTCATATTGTCTATCTGGGTCTTCAAGGTCTCAATCTGGGCATCAGTTCGGTCTATAATGAGCGCGCCCCCATACGTCGTGGAGAGCACGGTGGTGTCATTGTGGTATTGGGAATACGTTACACCGGAGTCATTGATATCTTTCGCACCGTTGAGAACCATTATCCCGAAGCGCACGTAATTCTTGCTCTGTTCTATGATATCTTTTATCGCATTCTTGGCCACCCCTATCCTCGTGTTATAGTCTCCATAGTCATAGTTCAGCCTGTTTCCTTTTCTGATATTGGTGTCAGAGTCATGGATGCCATCGTGATTAGTATCCGTGAAGGTGCCGGTATACACCTGCCAGCTACCCCAACTTATGCACCGATACCACGACCACCTCAGGCATTGCCTCCGATAAATAGTGCTTGTGCTGTACGTGTACGAACCTGTTGGATATTGATATGTATCGCTATCATTATAAGAAACACCTCCTGACATGGTGCCTGAATTGTCGAAGATGATCAGGACATTGGGCTTCACAGTGGAGGTGTCGTACATATCGATATCGTCTGCGAGACAGAGACAAGGGAATACAACAACGAAGAAGAATAATGCGCTATAACCTATTGCCCTCTTCATTGATTTCCCCTCCTAACCTTAGCTTAAAAACCTATCCGGTAACCTTCCATCTCAAGGTTGACGCTCGAATTACTGATGGCAACAGGGGCGTCTCTGCCGGTTGACTGGATCCGATGGTAGTGCGCCTTAAATCCCTTCAGACCGGTCCCGCTCCCCACGGGGGGGGGAGAGCTGCCGAGATAAGACACCGATGAGGTAAAATGAAAGTCCGTACCAGACGGAGCAGCGTACGCTATATCGGCGCTGCCGGGTCCCATAGTACCAAATTCGTTACGGACCCGGACATATTGTACGCCGCCGTCGGCGTCGTTGAAGGCCGCATTGTAGAATTTTTTCTGCCCCGCGATCTTGATCTCGATGACGGAGGACCCCATGGCATAGATTCCGATAACGCTGAGAATCAGCAGCATGACAATGGCAATGACCAGCACGGCGCCCTTTTGATCTCTTATAGTTCCATATGGTTTCATTGCCTTACCACTCTCTTTTAGTTTCTTAAATTAATAACCGCTTGATGCTGCCTGGTTCTGGTAATTCCTTCAGAATCCGTCTCCTGACTGGTCAGGATTAACTGGAGAAGGTTACTATCGCCGTCAAAGGGCCAAACCACTTGGAAGTCGGTGATATAGTTACCGATGTCGTCCCATAGGTCGCCGGCATCGGGGGCAGTGCCGATCTGGTCGCTTGCCACCCGCTCCAGGGTCCTTCTGGCGGTATCCACTTGATAGGTGATCGCCTTGACCAAATAGGCCCGAGCCCCACTTGTCAGGATACTCGCCAAATGGGCAGGTGGTGCGCTATTCAAGGTAAGGATGTTTCCACTTTTACCTTGAACAGTATAGATACCGTTTACTGTCTCAAAGGCGATATACTGGGTTCCATTAGCTGTTCCGAATCCGGTGGCATTGGCCAAGGTAACATCCGTATCACTCACGCTTGCAACAGTAGATATCTCCTGAGCGGCATAGACCACCGTTATCTGATCTGGGGTTGGGGAAACATTATTGGTTACGGTGATAGCATTGGTAACGTTATTCCCTGCAAAGGCCTGAACGGTGAATCCGGAGTCACCTACTCCGCACCCCGTCATCCTCAGATCTCTTTCCATGAGAGTCAAGGCGGCCCGGGCGTTCTGTTGCATATCCGATACCCTGGTCTGGGTGGCGTAACTCTTCTGTTGCGAGATAAAAGTAGCGTAGATGGACGCCGTTACTACTGACGCGAGCACCAATACGATCATGAGCTCAATCAGCGTCAGGCCTGCTTCATTTTCCTTTATAATTGTCATATCCGTTAAATCATAGTACGAAGAACAATGGAGCGAATTGCCTCGCTGCCTTGGCCCGTAGGGCCTGTCCAACTAATAGTCATAGTCACGGTGTTCATCCCCGTCTGGGGCTGATTTGCAGCTACAATCCAACTCCTGGTATATGTTACCCCATTTTGGTCAGTAAATGTATTATTGCCATTGGCGAGGGCCGCTGGGGTTCTGCGTAACTGTTCCAGCTGGTTTTGAGCTATGGTAGACGCTACAGTCATCTGTTGACCAAAGGAATTGCCCTTGATGGCCATGATCTGCAGGCTTGCCAGGCCCAGCAGACCGATGGCGAGGATGACCATGGCTATCATTACCTCAAGGAGGGTAAAACCCTTAATATCTTTCAACTGACCCATTACCGCACCTCCGACATTCGTCTTGTCTTTTTCCCGGCTAATTTATCTTCACGGCCCCCGTGCGGGAGACAATGATCTGAAATTGATCGTTTCTGGGATTATTTAACGTAATCGTGCTGGTTGAGTTACCTCCCGCACCTCCAAATCCGCCTGTTCCCAGGGCCGTGCCATCCGGTCTAAATATGCGGTCTATAATCCCTGCGGTAGTCCCATCCACATCGATCGTAACTCCACTGGGCAGGGTGATCGTCGTCCCTTCTTGCGTAGGCCAAGCAGTGGAACCCTGCCGCTGATTTCCCTTCCAGGCGCTGAATTGTTGGTTATCAAGATCCAGTTGAACCTTGTATTCAACCACGTCGCTGATCGACTTCAACCTAGCCAATTGCAGGGCATCTGCCAGATCTTTAGTCGCGCCTTTCACGCGATACCTGGCGGCCCATTCCCCGATGCTCGGGGTCATAAAGAGGGCCATGATGGCGATGATGGCCATCACCACCGCCAGTTCGATAATCGTAACGCCCCTTTCCGACTGTCTTCTTACACCTCGCGCTATCATCTCTTCCCCTCCTTATAACCTAACTCCTTTTACTTAATTTATGCAGGATAGATGCCAACTTTGCGCTAACAGAATAGGCTTAACTCTTTGATTTTAATAATGAATTATTAGGCGTTAACGGTGGAAAGATGGTATGGAGTCAAAAATTGATCTTTTGGGTACAGCAAAACTGACAAAAATCGGCACTAAAAAGGCCCACTACAAGGTGGGCCTTTTGGGTCTGTTATGGTATCGGTATTTTACAGGAAGGGGTGCACTTGCCACCCCTATATTTCCCTAGATGACTCTTACCTTAGTCCGCCTTCTCCCTCCAGAAGATTACCCTGCTCTGAGGCGATGTTGGTGGATTAATATTTACCGTTGCCACCACCCCAGTCCCCAATTGGATCATACCTGTCACCCCTTGTTGCCTTCCTGCGTGGATGACGGCGCTGGTCGGCATGCCGGCGCCTAAATATTGCTTTTTCAGGATTTCCTTTTTTGTATTTGAATCCATGATGTTCGTCGTGCTCAGCCCTATAACCGATTCCTTATAGGCCGTACCTGTCTCATAGTAAAGGGCGTACAGGTAGCTGTCGCCACCGTAGGAACAGAGATCATTGTTGGGGACAAAGGTGGGGAATAATGTGATGTCACCCAGTATGGTGGGCTTGGAGAGAAAACGCTCTCCTCCGGTGATATCCACATACCAGCCGTGTGTTGTGCCTGCACTATACGCGCTCCTTTTTGCAGCAAGATAGACTTGAAAATCCTGATCACTATTCCAGTCATTGTTTGTATCTATAAGTCCTCCCTCAGCCACGTGGGAATTTGTGACATTGTTGAGATTTGATTCAGTGAACTCACCCGTGCCCGGATCCCACACGCCATAGAGCCTCTGGCTCGTGCTGTCGGCCTTATCGGTATCGGAGAAGTAACGACCTGAGCCCCAGTAGATCCAAATCCTGCCATAGGGGTCGAGGGCGGCTGAAGGTTCGGAAGTTATGGGTTTCTCCGAAGAGAAGAAGGTAGAAAGGGTCCAGGTGCTTGTATCAATTCTGAAGATCTTGCCCTTCCAAATCCCCGACTCGTTGTAGGTAGCCCCGATATATGCTAAGTCGACCTGGTCGTCAAGGCCTATGTCAACGGTAATGGGGTTTGCCATGAAAAAGGGATTGCCGCCAATATCAATAGCAAACTGCGTCACAGAAGCCCCAGAGTAGAGATCATGCACCGAGACATTACCCGTTGCCGCACCTTCTCCGTCGAAGCTTGACGGCCCCGTGCCAAAGATGGCAAACCAATCCCCCGCCTGATCTTTTGGCCCGCGCCTGATAATAGCGGGGTATGAAGTGGTAAAGCGGTTGTCGCTTAAGGCCAATATGTTATCCGCATACTCCCAGAGGAGCGAGGGGCTATCGGGGTTGGTTATGTCGAAGGCGAAATAGGCGGAACGGAACGTGCGGGAATCTGACCCGCCCATAATGGCCTTGCCGCCGAGCCGCATGGCACCGATGAGGATCGTCCCCCAGCCATTGGGATGGGCCCCATCGTCAATAAATATCCGCGCATCTACTATTTTCGTCTTTAAATCCACATAATAGACGTGGCAGTAGTCGGGGTCTGCCAACCACTTGAGATGGGGCAGAAGGTTATAGGGGATGTAGGCCCATATCTCCTTTCCCCTATCGCTTCCACTATACCAGCCGCGCTCAGTCTTACCGGTGGTGCCGGAATTATCACCCTCATTATACGTCCCGGCGCTGAAGGCATGGAGCATCCCGTCGTTTCCCCCTACATAGACAACGGTCTTCCTGTTCTTATACTTTCTCATAAAGGCGAGATATGTGGTGTCTCCATAGGTGAGGTGATACTGACCCATGGGCCTCCCCACAACAGAGGGGGTCGAATAAACGATGTCGCCGAGCTTCCAGACGTTTCCATCGATCGTCCTATCCCGGCAGCCGGTAAAAGTTCCGCCGCGGATAAAATTAATAACATCGGTGGCCTCAGAAGAAGAGGCGGCGTTGAGATAGGGCTGCAAGGTTGTAGCATTGCCCGTGGTAAACTGAATCCATTCCCCCGTCTTTGGGGCCAAGCCATCCCCCAGATCTGCATCTTTATAGGTATAGATCGTCCGGGGGGCAGTAGCATCTTGCCTCAGCGCCAGTATCTTACCGTAATCATAGATGGGTTTCAGATCTGAGAGGGCAACGGTGTCGATAAAGTCCCCGCTATTAACTTGACCATTCCCATCTGAATCACTGTATCTATTGACCACCGTATCACCGGCGGCATTTAAGGCAAACTGTATGACGTAGTCCTCATCGGGGACCAAACCCGGATATGAATCAGTGCCGGTATCTTCCCTGAGATTACCATACTGATCGACCCACAGGGCATTGAGATATCCCACCCAGCTGATCTTGCGCGATCCCTCATAGACCGCGGGGTTAAAAAAGGCCTGGAACAGGGACCCCTCGCCCTCGGCAGAGGTGGAGAGGACCGAGACCGCCGTTCCGGAAGAGGTCTTCTGGAGGATCTCACCAAAGGTCGTCTCTAAGGCAGCCGCCAGATTGCTCGGGTCAGAGGCAAAGAAGTACGAATCGGGAAATCCGTCGCTGTTTTTATCCCACTCGGACTGCAAGTCAGGCTGGTTATTGCCGTTGCGGTCATTAAACCCCCCGTATTTCCCTGCAAGATAGAGCATGTTCATCTTGCCGACGAGCATGGTAGCGTTGGATTCCTGGGTATCGATCACGTACGTGGTGATGTTCTGCGTTCCATCTAGGTCACCCCTGAGATCGTTGGTGTGGGCGTAGTAGGCCAACCCCGCGATGTAATACGCGTTTCGCTTTGAGGGAGAGGGGCACGTGCCGTGCACTTCACCCAGATTGGTGATTGTCTTGCTCGTGCTATTTAGGTCACATATTCCACCAGGCACGCAGCCGATGCACCTGCTTGTTCCATTAATCCCTTCCATGGCGCCCACTTGATTAGTCAATGTCGTGACATTGATGGCAGCATCGGGATTGGAAGGTGCTCCATGGTCTACCTGCCCATCGGGAT
>CAYHAB010000173.1:0-11613 GCA_964354505.1 uncultured Thermodesulfobacteriota bacterium | reverse complement strand
CGGGGGCCAGTGTTATTGCGAACATGTTGTTGGCTCGCCACATTCACTGTCAATACAATGTGGGGCTGGCAGCACTTTATTCGCCATCGGTCAAGAGAGAAGAGATCCGCCACAGACGTATCATTGAGGAGATCATCGATTTTCTGGAAATACAGACCATTAGGAAAAAGCCGGTGGGCTCGCTTTCCTATGGATTACGGAAGCGGGTGGATCTCGGTCGTGCCATGGCATTGGAGCCGAAGCTCCTGCTGCTGGATGAGCCCTTTGCGGGTATGACCCTGGAGGAGAAGGAGGATATGGTTCGGTTCCTGTTGGAATTAAACGAGGCGTGGGGGCAGACCATGGTCCTCGTAGAGCACGATATGTCCATCGTCATGAGCATCTCCCAGCGGGTTATTGTCCTGGACTTTGGGAAAAAGATCACAGAGGGGTCTCCTGAAGCAGTACAAAATCACCCTGAGGTCATCAGGGCCTACTTGGGTGACACCGGAATTATCTAGCTAATGAGAAAAGACCATTAACGGAGAGTAATGAAAGCGCCCAGAGAACGAATCAGTGATAAGCAATTATCCTCACTCTCGAAGTATACGTTTCCTCAGGTTCTGGCGAAACAGGCGGAACAATGGGGCTCCGAGAGGATTGCCATACGTGAGAAGGCCTATGGGATCTGGCAGTCTTACACCTGGCAGGACTATATCAATTATGTCAGGCATGTAGCCCTGGGTTTCCTATCCCTCGGACTCAAGCGACGAGAGTTTGTCGGCATTATTACGGATAATCATCCCGAATGGCTCTTCAGTGAGCTCGGTGCACAATCTGTAGGGGCCTATACCATCAATCTCTACGCAGCATCGGTGACCAAGGAATTGACCTATGGGCTGAACCGAATTCAGGCCGCCTACGTAGTTGCCCAAGACCAGGAGCAGGTGGATAAGTTGCTGGAGGCTCAGAAAGAGCTCTCTCATGTCCGGCGCATCATATATATCGATCGCACCGGGATGAGGAACTACAGAGATAACCCATTGCTCTTGAGCTTTACCCAACTCTTGGAGCTGGGTAAAGAGCTGGAGAAAAAAGACCCGAAGCGTTTCGAAAAAGAGTTGTGGAAGGGCAAGTCCAGTGAACTCGCCATGATGATCATGACATCCGGAACCACGGGCCTGCCTAAATTTGCCATGTTGAACTATGAATGCATCAATGATATGGCGAGAAAATGGCTGGAGACCTCGCCCATCGGCGTTGGAGACAACTGGCTCTCCATGACGCCACCCGCGTGGATCGTCGATCAGATGTGGGGAATGGGGGCATCCCTCTGCGGGGGGATGGTCATGAATTTTCCCGAGACCCCCGAAACGGTGACGGAAGATCTTCGCGAGGTCGGCCCCGCAATCATGATTACCTCTTCTCGATTCTGGGAGGATTTGGCATCAAAGATCAGGGTGAAGATCAGTGACTCTGGATTCATCAAGCGTGGGCTTTACCACCTCGCCCAGAGGATAGGGGAGGCGGCGGTTGACAGAGAGTCTCAAAAACGATCCATTGCCCCCGTGTTAAGATTTCTCAACTGGGTAGCCTCGTGGATCATCTATCGATCCCTCTTGGATAGAGTGGGTTGCTCGCAGCTTCGGACCGCCATAACCGGAGGTCACCCCATAAGCCCTGATGTCATCCGTTTTTTCAGGGCCAACGGATTGAATTTGAAGCAGGCGTACGGCCTTACCGAGGCTTCAGGGGTCTTTCAGGTTCAGCCTGACGGGGAGGTAAAACCCGAGACAGTGGGTAAGTCCTTACCCCGTACCAAGGTAAGAATAGCAGAGGACGAAGAGGTACTCGTGCAGACACCGTCGAACTTTATGGGGTACTATGAGGACAAGAAGGAGACTGCTGCAACGTTGACTAAGGGGTGGCTTCACACCGGGGATGCCGGGTACTTCGATGATGATGGGCACTTGGTGATCATAGGGCGCAAATCGGAGATTATGCGCACCAAAGAAGGGAATGCCTTTTCCCCGGATTTTATAGAGACACGGCTCAAATTCAGTCCTTACATCAAGGAGGCAGTAATCTTCGGGGAGGGGATGCCATACATCACGGCCATGATCAATATCGATTTGGAGAACGTTGGTGATTGGGCCGAGGACAGAAAGATACCCTATACCACGTATACTGACCTCTCCCAGCAGCCCGGGGTGGAGGAGTTGATCATCGGCGAAGTCAAGGCGGTCAACGAGCGATTGCCCGAGTACATGAAGCTCCACAAGATGTTACTGCTCTACAAACTTCTGGATGCCGATGACCAGGAGCTGACCCGGACCGGGAAGGTGCGCAGGAAGTATGTCTATGAGCAATATGGTACATTGATCGAGGCCATGTACAAGGATAAGCAGGAGGTGGAGGTGAAGGGGCAGGTCCGATATCGAGACGGATTTGTAGGGACCATTGAAACCACCGTCAAGATATTACCTATCGATTAAGGAGGATTGCTTCAGATGGAATTTTTCATTCAAATTTTGATGAGCGGTCTATCTATCGGCTTTTTATACGCCCTTTCCGCGTTGGGTTTTGTTATGATCTTTAAATCCAGCAGTGTGCTCAATTTTGCCCATGGCGAACTGCTGGCCATCGGCGCCTTTATTTTCTTGGTCCTTTCTACGTCGGCTCAGTTGCCCATTGTTTTGTGCTTTATACTGACCCTGATAGTATGTTTTTCTCTCGGGTTTATCATCGAGAGGTTATTCCTGCGTCCCCTTATCGGTGAGGCCTTAATTGAAGTAATCATGTTGACCGTCGGACTGGCCTCTATGTTCAAGGGGTTGATGCTCTTTGTTTTCGGCGGGAATTTATTCAGGTATCCGGATTTTCTGCCAGAGTTCCTCTCCATTAAATGGGGGGCTGTCAGTGTGCCGTCCGTATACGTTTCCTCCTTCATCATCGGTTTGATCTTCCTGGGGATATTTGGGTTCTTCTTTAAATATTCCTCCCAGGGTATCTATATGCGTTCCGTGGCAGATCACCAGACCGCTGCCCTCTCTTTGGGGGTTCACGTCAGGAGGGTCTTTGCCCTTTCGTGGGCTATCGCCGCAGTGGTGTGCGCCATGAGTGGAATCGTCGTAGGCCTCATGCAGGGCATTAATGTTCACGAGCTCAGTTCCGTAGGCCTCAAGGTCTTTCCGGTGGTCATCCTTGGGGGGCTGGATAGTATCGGTGGGGCCGTTGTGGGGGGTATCATCATAGGGTTATTGGAAAACTTCACGGGAGGATACATCTCCGGTACCCTGCGAGAGGTGGTCCCCTATATATTCCTGGTCATCATTCTGATGATAAAGCCATATGGGCTCTTTGGTTCTATTGAAATCGAGCGGGTGTAGCGGAATGTCCAGTTTCAGTTGAAAGGCAGGGAGAGGATGCGAAGACTGAAATTCAGACCGTGCGGAAATTTTAAAGAGAACTACGAACAAGAAGTCACCATCTTCGAGACGGACTTTGGGAGGATGTGGATATGGATCGGTCTTCTGCTTCTTCTCGGCGTTCTACCCTTCATCGCCAGTGACTATGCACTCTATGTCATTAATAACATCGGGATCGCCGCCATTGCCGCCATCGGACTTAATTTGCTCATCGGCTTTACGGGCCAGATCTCGCTCGGCCATGGGGCCTTCTTCGGGGTTGGGGCATACTCCGCTGCCATCCTGGCCACAAAGTTGGGTTTCCCCTTTTGGGCTTCAGTCCTCGCTGCCGGCGTCATCACCTCTATGGTAGGCATGATCTTTGGATTACCCTCGGTCCGCCTCAAACACCTCTACCTCTGTATCGCCACGCTGGCGGGCCAGTTCATCATCAATTACGTCCTCGTGAGTTGGGATACTCTCACCGGAGGAACGGAGGGCATCATGCTTCCTACTGCTACCCTCTTCGGATTGAAAATCAGCGGAGATCAGTCTTTCTTTTGGGTGGTATTCTTCTGCCTTGCGGTCATGTGCATGATGGCTGTAAACCTCGTCCGCAGCAGGTATGGGCGTGCCTTTATCGCCATTCGCGACAACGACCTCGCCGCTGAGGGGATGGGGATTCCCATATTTCGCTATAAACTTCTTTCGTTCGGCATCAGTTCCTTTTATGCCGGGTTCGCCGGGGGTCTGTGGGCCTTCTATATCGCGAGCATCACCCCCGAACCATTCGGCATATTTCTCTCCATACAGTATATCGCCATGATAATCATTGGAGGACTTGGAAGCATATCAGGTTCGGTGTTCGGGGCCATCTTTATCCTCCTGCTCAACGAGGGATTAAGTTGGACCACAGAGTTTATCATGAATGTGGATGTCTTTTCCGGGGTTGCACTACAGGTAGCCCCCCTCCGGGAATTCGTCTTCGGATTGGCCATTGTCCTTTTCCTTATCTTCGAGCCGCGGGGGCTGGCCGAGCTGTGGCGTATTATGCGTTCCAACTTCAGGCTGTGGCCGTTTGCTTATTAGGCGAGAGGTGAACCATGGGAAATAACGATATACTCCTGCAACTGAACAACATCAGCGTCGTCTACTCGGATGTCATTCAGATCCTAAAGGGCGTTTCCCTTTCTATACAGAAAAAGCAGATCGTTTCCTTGCTCGGGAGCAACGGTGCAGGGAAGACGACGACCCTGCGAGCTATTTCCGGCCTGCTGAAGCCGGAGAATGGAGCGGTGACTGAGGGCACGATAGTGTATGATGGCCGATCAATACACAATGCACCACCTGAGACGATCACCCGTCTGGGTATCATCCAGGTGTTGGAGGGTCGCCCGCCATTCGTACACCTCACCGTGGAGGAAAACATCAAGGTGGGTACCGCAGCTAGACGTGGTCGTGCTTCCAAGGAAGACCTGGACTTGGTGTACCATTACTTCCCCCCTCTGCTGGCACGGAGGAAATCGCTGGCCGGATACTGCAGCGGCGGTGAATTGCAGATGCTTGCTATTGGGAGGGCCTTGATGGCAAAGCCCGATCTCCTGCTTTTGGATGAACCCTCATTGGGATTAGCCCCCTTGCTGGTAAAGGAGATCTTTGCGATCGTTGGCCGCATCAACAAGGAACAGGGAACCACCATTATACTCGTGGAACAGAATGCCAACATGGCACTGCAGTTGGCCCATTTTGCATATGTCATGGAGAATGGCAAGATCGTGATGGAAGGTCCCGCGAGCGATCTGAGGGAAAACCCGGATGTCAAAGAGTTCTATCTGGGTGTTGCATCTTCGGGTACGTTGAAGAGCTATAAGGACGTCAAGGCCTATAAACGGCGCAAGCGCTGGCTATAAGTCTCTTCTCTTTATTACCCTTACCTTCCTGTAATACCAACTCTAACGTCTAACATCACAATAATAAAGCATGATCCCCTTACGTTGGACATAACGTTAATCGGAGGTAATCTCGTGAAACTTCTCGATGGTCTCTTCTATTATCCCTGGTTGAGTTTGACCGAGAACAACAGTAATAGCTATCTGATCGGTGGTGAGTTCCCTACCATCATCGATGTGGGGCACCTGATGCACGTTAAGAGGCTCTTTCAATCTATGGATAAGGATGGAATACCGTCAGATATGATCGCCATGGTCATCTCCACCCACCTCCATCCCGATCATCACGAGGGAGTAGCTGCATTCTCCGGGCTCGACACCGTGGTTGCCTTCCACAGGGAAGAGGAGAGACACCTTAAGGCCTTTGGTTACCAGATATACCAAGCGATGAGGCTTCCTATCCCCGCCGTAAAGCCCCGGTGCTACCTTGCCGAGGGAATCTTGCGATTAGGGAGAAAGGAATTTGAGATTTACCATACACCAGGCCATTCACCTGGTTCCATCTCCCTCTACTGGAAGGATAAAAAAGCCCTCTTTTGCGGTGATGTCCTTTTCTATGAAGGAGCGGGCAGAACAGATTTCTATGAGGGAGATAGCTCCCTCCTCAAAAGTAGCATAGTACGCCTCTCAGAGCTTGATGTGGAGTATCTTTTCCCAGGGCACGGAAAGGTCATCCAAGGGAGGGAGGCGGTCAAGGAGAACTTTCGCTGGATTCGAGAAGAGATCTTTCCCCTGATGTAGGAGTGAGGCTGATGCTTCCAGCGTTTTCACGATGCGCTATAGTTCCCTGCGGGAACGGTATACGATCGCGATATCCAAGAGACCTAGACCACATCATACGAGCGTCTTGAGTAACTCCTTTTTGCGTTCTTCGTACGATCTGTTCAGTTGTTCGATGAAATCTCCCCAGCGGGGATCGGAAGCAGGATTCGGTTCAACAGCTGATCCTGCTATGCCCTTGCGATCCAATTCCGTACGAAGATCTTCCTCCTTGCTTCGCCATTTCTCGTCTCTCTCACGACGGTAGCGTGTGGTCAGTTCCTGCAGCACCTCGGCGATCTCTCTTCCCTTCTTTTCCTGCACGACCATCAACCCCGTGAGGTTCGTCGGAGATGGATCCTCAAAGGAGTAGGCGGAAACCAGGAGCTCAACGAGGGCATCTCTGACCCCCTCTCGTGCCCCCTCCAGTTCCCTGGTCAGTGTGCTGAAACCCTTTTGATCACCTTGAATGAAGTATCGGTTTAAAAGCCTCTGGGCAAAGTCTTTTACTTCTTCTTTCTTAAACCGTGCCCTTTCTTCCGGGGATATGTCCAGTTTCCCCAGTTTTTTCATTACAAGATCTATCGTGCTCTTAATCTCGGCCATTATCAGCTTCCTGAGAGAAATACTCTGGCACTGTATGTGCGGGACTCGTAATCAACCACATAAAGGGAAGCAGTTACTATCGACTCGTAAATCTTATCTCGGCGGAGTTCACCCCCTCGACCTGCGTTTCACCAAAAAACCTTACGCCGCGGACGACATAGAAGTAGGTTAATCCTTTTTTTAGGTTCACATCCGCGTATTGATTCTCCTGTACGGGCTTCTTGTTCACGGGGTCCAGGGAGTACCGACTTCCCTCATGCCTTCGGTAGATGTTGTATGCGTTTGTTCCCGCCGTCGGTTCCCACGTCAGCAGGACCGATCCGTCTTTTTCTTCTCCTTTGAGGGAGAGTGGCGGCGGCGGAGGTGTTCCCCAGCGGATGATGGCCTCGTTCGAAGGGGCGCCGGCATAACCCCAGTGATTGATGCCGATTACCCTATAGATATAGATAATTCCCTCCCTGAGGTCTTTGTCCCCCCATGTTACGCTACGATCTTTGAGGAGGTAGCCTTTGGGGGAGCGGAGGTCGAGTTCAGCCCTCACCTTGAATTCACCAGGACACTCCAGGCACCCTCTCTCCTCTTCCCTCCTGAGCACCCGGAAGCGCACCAGGTCGGCCGGTTTAGAACCATTCATGTTTGCTTCTGGGACGCTCCAGTTCAGATACACTGTTTCCTCCCTGACGGTGCCTTGCAAGTCCTTGATGGCCTTGGACACCAGCACATCAGGGGGCGTAGGAGGGGCCTTGACGCCGCACCCCCCGGCGAGGATGATGAGCAACATCAAGATGGGAAACGTCTTTTTCATATTCATAGTCATGTTAACTCCTTTTGGGCCTTTTTTATCTGTTCAGCCACCCTTTGGCGGGCCGTGCCCCCCAGACTCCGACGGTGATCAACGGACCCCTCTATGCGGATATAGTCAAAGACATCCTCTCCAATTGTTGGAGAAAAGGATCGGAGTTCGTCGAGAGATAAATCCTCCAGGGCTTTGCCTTGTTTTTCAGCGTACTGCACCGTCCTTCCTGCGATCTGGTGGGCCTCACGGAAAGGGATCCCCCTCGTAGTGAGGTAATCGGCCAGATCGGTGGCGTTGGTATATTCCTCTGCGGCGGCCTTCCTCATTTCCTCTTCATTCACCTCGATGTTTGCAAAGAGGACAGCCATAATCTTTAAGGAATTCTTCACCGTATCGACGGTGTCGAAAAGAGGCTCCTTGTCTTCTTGAAGATCCCTATTATACGCCAAGGGGAGTGCCTTGACTACGGTGAGCAACGCGATAAGGGCGCCATAGACCCTCCCCGTTTTTGCCCTGATCAGCTCGAGCACGTCGGGATTTGCCTTTTGTGGCATGATGCTGCTACCGGTACAGAAGGCTTGGGGCAGGCGCAGGAAACCGAACTCCGGAGCCGACCACATAATAAGTTCTTCGCAGAGGCGGCTGAGGTGCATCATGAGAAGGGCACAGCAAAAGAGGAACTCCACTACGAAATCTCTGTCGCTTACGGCATCGATGCTGTTTTGGCTGATCTCGAGGAACCCCAACAGTTTAGCCAAGTACTTTCGGTCTATAGGATAAGGGGTGCCGGCTAGGGCGCCGCTGCCCAGAGGCAGGACGTCCATCCTACTTAAGGCATTGGCCAAGCGTTCCCTGTCGCGCTTGAACATCTCATAATAGGCCATTACGTGGTGGGAGAAAAGGATGGGTTGGGCCTTGCGCAGGTGGGTGTACCCGGGCATGATTATATTCACATGCTTATCCGCCACCTGCACCAAGCTGGCCAGAAGTCCTTTTGCGAGGTCGATGATGCTGGCCACTTCTTCTTTCAGGTACAGGCGCATGTCGAGGGCAATTTGGTCGTTTCGGCTCCTGCCTGTGTGGAGTTTACCGCCAACCTCGCCGATCTTCTCCAGCATTTTTTGCTCTATGTGCATGTGGATGTCTTCCCCACGCACCGAAAAGGGGAAGCTACCACCTTCTATTTCTTGTTCAATCTCTTTCAGGGCCAGAAGGATCTTTTCTTTTTCATTCGGAGAGATGACACCCGCCTTTGCCAATGCCTCGCAGTAGGCCATGCTCCCTTTGATGTCGTACCGATAGAGCTTCTTGTCAAAGGAAATGGAAGCTGTAAACTCCTCTGTCAGCTCATCGGTCTCCTGGGAGAACCTTCCTCCCCATGGTTTTTTTGCCATTACACTCTCCTCTCGCCAAAGATGGCCCTACCCACCCTGACTATAGTGGCTCCTTCTTCAATGGCTGCTTCAAGATCAATTGACATACCCATGGAGAGATCAGTTAAGGGGATGCCTCCCTGTCCCATCTCTTCCTTGAGTTCCCGAAGGGCGATGAAATATGGTCTGGCCGCCTCTGGATCATCAGCATAGGGGGGTATGGTCATGAGCCCCTTTAAAGAGATGTTTTGCAGTCCTGCCATTTCGTAGGCCAGCTCAGGGGCCATTGCCTTACTTATCCCAAACTTGGAGTTTTCTTGGGATAGGTTCACCTCGATCAGGCATTCAACGACCTTATCTGCCGCCGCGCCACGTCTGTCAAGTTCACAGGCGATATTGATGCTGTCCACCGAATGGATGAGATCAAAAAGCCTCACCGCATATTTAGCCTTGTTTTGTTGGAGGTGTCCGATGAAGTGCCATTGAAGTCCGGCGGGCCCAATTTCCTCTATCTTCTGCCTCGCTTCTTGAATATAGTTCTCCCCGAAACTCACGACACCTGCTGCAATGGCCTCCTGTATCCTCTCGATTGTCACTGTCTTGGTAACTGCGATGAGCTTAATCGTCTTAGGATCCCGCCCAACCTTGGCTGCAGCATGTTCTATCCTTTTGCTGACCTGACCGAGGTTTTTCTCTATATCGCCCATGGAGTCTTCGGCCATGAGGTTTGTGCGGAACAGAGAAGAAACACTCCGTATCTAAACGATACCGACAATGCCCACATCTTTAAAGAGCCTGATGAGCTGGCACAGAGGGAGTCCCACCACATTGGTATACGATCCATGTATCCATTCTACCATAAAAGCCCCTTTCCCCTGTATAGCATATCCTCCTGCCTTATCGAAGGGCTCACCTGTATTAATATACCAATCTATTTCGTGTTCATCGAGATAATTTATCTTGACCCGCGTTTCTTCAACCCCCCTGATCTTTTTCCCCTCCGCTACCTTTATGAGGGTGTAGCCGGTGATCACTACGTGCTCTCTATTGGCCAACCGTTGTAACATCCTCTTTGCGTCTTCGCTGTCGCGTGGTTTCCCTAAGATCTCACCTTCAACAACGACTACCGTGTCGGCCCCAATAACCCAGGCGTAGGGATGTTTATCCCCGACGGCCAGGGCCTTTCTTTCTGCCACTCTGACGGCGAAATCTTTGGCGGCTTCATGAGGAGAGGGGATTTCCCGTAACTCAGCAGGGACGACCTGAAACGTAAGCCCTATGGAGGAGAGTAGGTCTCTTCTCCGCGGCGAAGAAGAGGCTAGAATCAACTGTTGTGACACGATCTTTGAGGATGTGCTCAGAGAAGATGGTTCTATTTATTTTTCCATCCCCCGTACCATGAGGAGGACGGAATCCCCGTTCCCGATATTCTCCCACTGCTGAGGGAGACTTCCTTTGAAGAGGAGGCTATCTCCCTCTTCAAGGGTATATTTCTCTTTCTTTACCTCGAATTGGAATTTTCCTTGTAGGCAGAAAACCAACTCGTCTCCAAGGTGGCTTACCCCCTTGCTCCCGCTTTTTACACCTTTGGTGGCGGTAAGCAGATAGGCCTCCAGACCCTGCTGAATGAGGCCGGTACCGAGGCTCTCGAATATTATCCCCTTATCCTTGGTTTCCACCTGTTTGCGCTGGCCTTTTTTGGCGAAGATCGTCTCTTCTATCCTTTCTTCATCGAAGAAGTAATTGATCTTCACCCCCAAGGCCTTGCTGATGCTGTAGAGGGTATTTACCGTCGGAGAGGTGATGTTTCTTTCGATGAGGCTCAATGTATTCACCGAAAGACCGCTCAACTTAGCCAAGGTACGCAGAGAGATCCTCTTCTCTCCTCTAATGGCCTTAAGTTTACTGCCGATATCTAAAGCCTGAGTCTGTACCATAAAACCTGCCCTCCTCCTTAAGGGTTACAGATCTTTATCCTAACCAAATTATTCTGAACATAAATCTTTGAACGAAAGGTACTATAAATTTAGCTAATTTTTCATTTTTTGTCAAGAAGAATTTGGGTGAAAGTTAGATAAAATTGATTTTAATATTTATTAGTCCAAATAGTTCTTAAAGCAGAGATTTTAAGTAAGGGTGGCCTATGATGGATTAAACTCCAGCCCGCGGTTTGCATGCAATTCCTTGACGAATGCTCTGTTTGACATTATGTTTTAGCCGATGGCACGAGAGGCAGCATATAAGTATTTTGAGGCCACTGCGCTTTTTTGCCCCCGCTGTAAGATGGCGACCCCCGTGCGTAAGAGGCTGCTGCTGGTCCTCCCCGACGGTGACAAATACGAATATTTGTGTGCCCGGTGCGGTCATTCTGTAGGGGATAAGGTCGAGAAGGGGGGACAAGGGGGTTCGCCTCATCATCCGCTGATCATCTGAAAAAAATCCTTGCATTTTTCATCATGTGTGCTAATATTAGTGATGACAAATCCTGCTTTTTTTCGAAAGGCGGGTATAAAAACCCGCTTTTTTGTTAGGGGCAGTTTATTATGAATCGAGGGGCCATCGTCCAGAAGACCGAAGGTATCCTTGAGCCCCTTCTGGAGGCTGAAGGGCTCACATTGGTGGATATCGACTATAAGTGGGAGCGGGGAGGCTGGGTCCTCAGGGTTCTCATCGATAGGGAGACAGGTATTACACTTGACGATTGTGCTCGGGTGAGCAGAGAGTGCGGGCAGTTGCTGGATGTG
>CAYHAB010000172.1:0-5203 GCA_964354505.1 uncultured Thermodesulfobacteriota bacterium | reverse complement strand
AATGGGGGGTAAGGGGGCTCACGGTCAAACGCACCTTCCCTCCTTATATCTTTGCCGACACTCCCTGCAGCATCCTCTTGAAGGTCACCAATAAAAAGAAGTACCTCCCCTCCTTTTCCCTGGAGCTGGAGGAACAGGTGGATGGAGAAAAAAAGGAGGGGCTGGCCTATCTCTTCCGTGTCGGTCCACGAAAGACTCAGGACCAGGTCTATCGCCTCTCCTTTCCCCGCCGTGGCGTTTATCGGCTCGACGAGCCCCACCTCCTCACCCGCTTCCCTTTTGGATTTTTCATCAAGGGCGCGCGTATAAGAGAATCCCGTGAGGTCTTGGCCTACCCGAAATTGCTCCCCTGGGAGGAGCTCATGCCGGAACGAGCTCACGGGGATGAAGGATCAAGGTCCGTGCCGCACAAGGGAAGGGGTGAAGATATCTTTGCTGTCCGCGAATATCTCCCCGGCGACGCCTCCCGGGACATCCACTGGCGCAGCACAGCCAAACGCTCCCAGCCCATGGTCAAGGAATATGAACGGCCGGCCATGAAGAAGATACACATTGTCCTTGACACTGCCGTGCCGAAACAAGCCACCCCCTCGGACCTCGTGCTCTTTGAGGAGAACGTCGCAAAGGCCGCCTCTTTCGCCTATCATCTTTTAAAGAAACAGGACTTTCTGGTGGGGCTCACCCTCGGGGATGAGGTGCTCCTCCCTAATAATGGCGATAGCCATCTGCACCGGATGCTGAGGGCCCTGGCCTTGGTGCAACCCCGGCCCGGGGCGCAGAAACCGCCTGTACCCCCTCCCGCAGATGCCCGGACGATCGTCCTCACGGCAGGGAGCTAAAAGATGGTCAATGGCGAGAAAAGGATAGACCTCCTCCTGCACATCACCACCCACGCCCTGATCTTGTGCGGGCTTATATGCGTTATTCTTACCGGCGAGATCCCGGCGCCCCTGTGGCTCCTCGCCCTCGCCGCCCACCCCATAAGTATCCTCATGAAGCCGAGGCAGGGGGGCTATTTTTTTAACGGCATCGTCCTCCTCGCTTTCAGTTACTTTCTGTTCTTGTTTTTCTTCCTCCAAACCCCCTTCCTCGTTGCCTTCACCCAGTTCCTCATCGTGGTCCAGGCAGTCAAGCTCTTTCACCTCGACAAGGCCAAAGACTACTTTCAGCTGGCCGGCCTGGGCCTCTTCACGGTGCTGGCCGCAGCGGGTTTAACCTCCCAGCTGTACTACCTCTTCTTTCTCTTCATCTTGCTCCTCTTCGGTATCTGGTTCCTCTTTCTGCTGCATCTCAAGAGGGCCAGGGAGCAGCACCCTGCCCTGCCCCGGCCCCCCCGAAACCTGACCTCGCCCTCCCTCTTTCTGGGCATCACCGTGGTTGCCTTGTGCTCCTTTTTCATCACCATCGTCATCTTTTTCACCCTCCCCAGGATCACCCTCAGCATCAGCGGCAGGGAGCAATGGGGTGGAGCCTCATCGGGCTTCTCCGACGTCGTGGACCTCGGCACGATCGGACCCGTCGCCTTGGATAATCGCGTGGTGATGCGTGTAGAGCTTCCCCAGTTTAACGAGCGGCCTCAACTCCTCTTCTATTGGCGGGGGATGAGCTTTGCCCAATGGGATGGTCGGGCCTGGGAGAAGGAAGATACTGCGGTAAAGATCCCGCGGATACGAGGAGGAGTCAGCCTTCATCCGATGTTGAAGAACACGGAGGCCATCTATCAGATAATTATGATCGAGCCCATGGGGACCGATATCATCTTCTGCCTCCCCCCCCCCCTGGAGATCCGGGGAGACTTCTATCATCTGCTCGTCGATGACGGAGGGGGCCTCCACCTCCCCTCGTCCCCGCAGGTAAGATCCTACTATGAGGTCTACTCAGCCCCAAGGCCCTGGGGCCGGGGGTTGCAGAAATCCGCTCAGAGACCGGCAGGGGCATACCTCCAATTGCCTGAAGGAAAGAAAGAAATTGTGGCGCTGGCCCGGGAGATCGTTGCGGGGACGAGATCACCGGATGAAAAGGTCCGCCGCGTGATCGCCTATCTTCAGAACAATTGCATATATTCCCTCAACCCAAAGCGGGATGAACAGTTTCCCCCGGTGGAGGATTTCTTGCTGCATAGTCGCGAGGGTTACTGTGAACACTTCGCCACGGCCGCAGCCCTGCTGCTGCGGGGGGCGGGGGTGCCCACCCGCCTGGTCAGCGGTTTTCTCCAGGGTGAATGGAACTCTCTCGGCAGATACTTTATGGTGCGTCAACGCGATGCCCATACGTGGATCGAGACCTATCTGCCTGACAAGGGTTGGGTCCCCTTTGACCCCACACCGCCGGCAGGCGAAAGTATAGCCATGCCTCCTCTTGCTGCCTCTCTCTACCGGTATTACGACTTTCTCAAGCTTAAATGGAACCGCTATATCATTCGGTACTCTCGCAATGATCAATACAGGATCCTCATGGCCTTGCGCCAGACGGTAATGGACCTGCGCCTCTTCCCCCATGCCCCTGCGTTGGAACGGGTACGGACAAAGGCTGCCCGCTCCCCCGTTTACTTCCTGGCGGCCATGGCTGCCCTTGTCTGCATCCTGCTGATCGCCTGGGGAATTAAAAAGAGGAAAGGGGCGCTGGGTGCCCATCGGACGGGCATGTTCCCTTCCGATATCTCCTTTTATCTAAAGATGTTAAAGGTCCTCGAAAAGAAAAAGATCTCCAAACGGGCAAGTGAAACCCCTGCTGAATTTGCCGACAGGGTGGGCCGCGAAGAAGGCTTGCCCTCCCCCCGGTTGAGGCGGATTACCTCCCTCTACTACCGGGTCCGCTTCGGCCGGATCCCCCTCACCCCTCACGAAGAACAGGAGTCAGGGGAGATCATCAGGGACCTGAAAAATCAGAGGCCCTCTTCTTCGTTCAAGGGCTGAATGCAATTGCAAAGGGTCGTCACAGCATATATGCGTCGGCATCGTCGTTTGGGGGAGCAAAGCCTTGTGTCACCTGTATATAACAATAAATAAAGGTCAAAGGACAGATTAAAAATGGATAGTGATGAATGGGGAAGGGATCCTTCGGTACGGATCATGCGAAAGGTTTTCCAAGAGATGGAGACGGCCCAGCATGAATTCCTGAAGCGGCTTGACATTCCCCCCCATGACCCCCGAATCAGGACGTGGCGTGAGAAGGCCCTTGCCCTTTTCGAGAGGGCCTGGGGCGTTGCAAACCGGGAGGGCATCGTCATGAATGAAAAAAAGGCGTCTGTGATCTATATCCATTGTCTTGCGAAGATCATGGTTGCGGAGGGGAAGGAAATCCCTCAAGGCATACTCCCCGAAGGAAAAGACGTCGAAATGCTTTTCAAGGAGGCCCTCCCATGATCCGTTTGCGCTTATTCGGCCGCTGCCGCATATATCATGATCCTGTCAGCCCGGTATTAAAGGCGCCGGCGGAAATCGGGTGGGAAGCCTGGTTTCGCACCATTGACCTTGTCACGCCGGACAGGCTGAAGGGGCGGGAACTGCTTATGCGGACGCGCGGCTGGTGGACCGTCGAACCTTCCGATGTTCTCGACATTGTCGAGGAGCACGGCAAGCTTGTAATCGGCGAAAAAGGGGAGTTGATGGTAGAGTTCACCGACCAACAGGCAGTTGACGCCCTCTCATCGTCGCTGTCCAAGCGATTTGCCGGCCAGGTGCTCCTCGCCCCATAGGACTTTTGCCTCGAAGCAGAAAATTCGGAAAAACTGGCGTAGGGCCAAGAAAAGATTTCATTCCAAATTATCTGCTCATCATTATAATCTATGCGCAAAATCCTAAAATCAATGTACCATAATCAATGAGGATTGCCCCTTTCCTCGTGCATCTTACTTCCCGATGTGCCCCTTCGACTTCCAGCCTTGACAAAAAATGGACAAGATGTTAGTTTTTTTGTTAATATAAGTGCGGAAGATGACAGATAGCCTTCGTTATGTTGGCCTCTCAGTGGTTTCAGACCTCTTCCTCTCCCGGAGGATTCAAGGTCTAAAAAATTACAACGTTCAAAGGAGAAAGAGAAGCACCGTTGGGGCAGCCTCCACGTTGTCACATCAGGGGATGAGGCCCTGCCGGACAGATCGTAGATCTCTTGGAAGATACAACGCCATCTCATAAACCCCTGAATCCTTGAATCCTTATGACGGACATGGTATCTTCCAAGAGGTGCAAGGTAACCCTCATGAGGGGTTGGGTTACCGGATAGGACAGTGCGTTGATGAAGATCGCCATTGCGGGAAAGGGGGGGGTGGGGAAAACCACCCTCGCCGGAGTGATGGCTCGGTACCTGGCAGAAGAGGGATACACGGTCCTGACCATCGATGCCGATCCTGATGCCAACCTCGCCTCTGCCCTGGGTTTCCCCCCTGAAATCCTCAAGGGGGTTATCCCTCTGGCGGAGATGACCCCGCTCGTGGAGGAGCGGACCGGGTCTACAAAGGGGACCTTCGGCGGAGTTTTTAAACTGAACCCTAAGGTCGACGATATCCCCGACACCTACAGTGTGACCCACCACGGGGTAAAGCTCCTTATCCTGGGAAACATCCCCCAGGCCGAAGGCGGGTGCTTTTGCCCTGAGAACGTCCTGCTCAAGGGACTGCTCCATCACATCCTGGTCAAGAGGGATGAAGTGGTAATCATTGATATGGAGGCGGGCCTTGAGCACTTGACGCGGGGCAGCACCAAACATGTCGATGCCTTCATTATTGTGGTGGAGCCGGGTCAGCGAAGCATCTCCACGGCCCGCCAGATTTGGAGATTAGCCCGGGACCTGGGCGTGCAAAAAGTCTACGGGGTCGGGAATAAGGTGGCCTCCCCAGAGGACCGGGCGTTGATCGAGGAGGGGCTCAACGGGATACCGTTCTTGGGGCACCTCTCTTTCAATGAAAAGGTGATAGAGGCTGACAAGAAAGGGATATCGCCCTATGATCTGAACGGCGCCATAAAGCACGAAGCAAAAGCGATCATCGATCGTTTAATAAGAGGAGAAGCATTTGTTTAGGACGGTATTTGTCTGGTCGTGCATCGTGTTCTTCACCGTCGTCCTGGGTATTATGGCCTTCGTGACCTTTCTTTTCGATCGCCGGGGGACCATTATACATCTGTATGCCAGATTGTGGGGCTGGCTGATCCTCAAGGCCAACGGCGTAAAGGTCCAGGTCGCGGGATTGGAGCATATTAATCCC
>CAYHAB010000171.1:0-15005 GCA_964354505.1 uncultured Thermodesulfobacteriota bacterium | reverse complement strand
ATGATATCTCTTGGATATCAAGAGGTTAGCGTGGTCCGACCCCAAGGGACCTGGTCCGACCCCAAGGGACCTGATCCGACCCCAAGGGACCGAGGGTCTTGAATCATTTTTTGGTTATGCTACATTATAGCTAACCCATATTCTTGAACTGGGGGATTTAAAAATAAGGAGGAGCAAAAAGAATGAAAATACTTGGTATATGTGGAACGAATAATAAGAGAGGGACTTCCCCAAATGAATGGATTCTGAATGTTGCTTTGAATGCTGCGAAAGAGCTGGGGGCTGAAACGGAGTCAATACGGCTCATTGATTATGTCATCAAGCCGTGCGCTTCCTGCCATTTATGCATATGTGATAACGAATGTCCCTTGTTTAGTGATCCCCAGGACCAGGCTGCTGAGGTTTTTAAAAAGATCGGCGAGGCTGATGGGTTGATTTTTGCTTCCCCGGTTTATTCTTATCATCAGCCGGCGATTATGCTTAATCTGATTCAGCGTGCACGGTTTTTTCATGAGGTTGATCGCAGCAGATATATGGGGTTAAAGAGCATCCGCTCCCATCGCAACATCTTTGCCGGAAAGCCAATCGGGACGTTGGTAACCTCGGTGACAGTTGGAAACGAGACCGCTTTAGCTGACCTTATGCATAATTTCCGGGGCCTTGGTGCGGCTCCTATTGCCTGTGCTGGGATATCTCTGCTCGATTCAGTGATAGGATATATATATGAAAACACTAAGAATGAGAAAATTAAAGAACTTTTTTGTAAAGACGACCCGGACTGGGAGGATAATGAATGTGCCATTGAGATGGCGCGCGCTGTCGGCAAGTGGATTTATAAAGCCTATCATTCGCCAATATTCCAGAAAATAAAGCACCACATAAAGCTATAATGAACAAGAATTGGGGTCAGGCCTTAACATAGAACAAAGGCGTGGGATAGACCCTTTATTTTGTTATGTACTTAAAACACCGGTTGAGGTGCTCCCTGGGCATCTTTTTAGTCTTGCGGCTTACCCATATGCAGAGGACATACGAGATCGGGAGGGCTATGACGATGGGGTCTACATACTGCAACTGCCATATCCAGGAGGTGGGCTGGGAACCGGCCACCACGTTCACCTTGTTGAAGAGGGCCGCTGATCCCAGATAGTGGAAGAAGATCATCCAGACAAAGCTTGCACAGATCCCCCCCACCATGCTTGCGATGGCCCCTGCCTTGGTGACCCCCTTCCAATAGAGGCCCAAAAAATACAGAGGCAAAAAAGAGGAGGCGCACACCCCAAAAAAGAAGGCAACGGCGACAGCGATGATGTTGGGCGGCAGTATAAAACCCCAGAGGATGGTGGCGGTTATCGTCAGGGTTGTCCCCACCTTGGTGGTGAAGGCCTCCTCTGATCTCCGAAACCCCATGGCCTTGCCATAGATGTCCTTTACAAGAGAGGCGCCGCCGAAAAGGAACTGCGAGCTTAAGGCGGCCGTGGAGATTGCCAGCATCCCCACGAGGAACAGAATACCAAACCACCACGGCATGACCTTATGGACATAGATGGGGATGATCTTATCCATATTCCCCTCGGCCAGGGCTATGGAGATAGCGCCGAACCTCTGCGCGAAGATAACGTTGGTCAAGGGGCCGACAATGAGAGGAACCCCTATCATGACCAGGACGAAGACCCCCCCTGCCAGCACGCCCCGATTCAACTCCCGGTCGGATGAAGCCGTCAGGATCCTCGCCACGAGCTGAGGCTGGACAAGGGCTCCGATACCCACGCCGTAAATGATGCTGGAGCAAGCGATCCACCAGAAAGGGGTCCCTAATTTTAATCCCGCGGTCCACCCCTGGTGCCCCCCATCGGCCAATCGCTCCGGGACCAAGGAGGCGATATCCGTCAAGGCCTGGTGGGCGGGGATGATCCCACCGAGAAGCTTGTAGGTTAAGTAACAGAAGATCGCCATCATGACGAACAGAAAGACACCGTGCAAGGCGTCGGTATACATCACACCCTTGAGTCCGCCGAGGATGACGTAGAGGATCAAGAATAAGGAAAAAGCCACAAGACCCATGACATAGGGGATATGGAGGGCAACCTCGATGTACCGTGCGATCCCGATGAGGGCCGTGGCTGCATAGAAGGGGATAAAAGCAAAGACGACCATGCCCGCAAAGACCTGGATAAAACGGGACTGATACCTCTCACCCAACACCTCCGGCAAGGTGTGGGCATTAAGAGCCATCCCCATGCGTCGCGTCCTCTTGCCGAACAAGATGAAGGAAATGAATATCCCTGCAAGGATGATAAAGAAGCCCAGCCATAAAAGGGAAAACCCGAACAGCGCCGCCGCCCCCCCAAACCCGATAATGGCCGTCATGCCGATAAAAGCCCCCCCGTACGACAGGGCCATTAAAGCGGACGGGATCTTACGTCCTGCGATCATATAATGGGAAGACGTGTGAACCACCCTGCGCCCCTTGTATGCAAGGTAGCAGACGACAAAAAGATAGATAATAGCGACGATGATGTTAATAATGAAACCCATCTTTCTTCCCTATCTTCGAACCTTGTGCATCCGCCGGGGCCGTCTGCTTTTTTTCACTCGCCGTCCCCTTATCAAACTACCCCATCTCAATCGCAATCCATTTCTAGAACTCCGCACGTGACGTACCCGCCTCCCGTTGTTCCATGTGATCAAACCATAGAAGACACAAAGCAGGGATACAAGGAGAAATCCGATATAGGCAAAGGCTATGCCGGTGTCGACAAAACCCAACATGCCTCCACCTTTTTGAAGGATATCGATGAGCTCACTCATTGTTTATCTTCTACCCCATGTGAGTGATAGGTACCCCTTTGCTTGAATTATACCAGGATCTGCCAGATCAGGCCCAAGAAACCGGCCAGAAAAAAATTCCCCTCAACAAGGGCCTCAAAACGTCTGCCAGGATGAAGCCATTTCCTCTCATATGCCAAAAGGCAGAAGGTCGACGAGAGGACACTGAGGATCAGGAGATATGAAAATGGTCCCATTGCACCGGATAGGGGAGCCGCAATGAGGAATATCCCTATAAACATCGCGACACCCTTCAGGAGCAGCATGGTCCTCTCCTCCCCCAGGGTAATGGGAAGGGTCTCTAACCCAACGATGAGGTCGCCCTGTTCCTGAAAGATGTCAAAGAGGGCCGATCGGATATACGTAATGGAAAAAACAAAGATAAATGCCACCAATGAAGGAAGCAAGTCTATTTTTTGGCTCCCCAACATCGGGAGGAGCGAAATAACCACTCCCCATGCCATAGCCTCTGAGAGGGTCTTGGATCCAGGGATGTCCTTAATTCTGGAATATCCCCACAGATGTCGGATGCCCTCAGGCACCAGAGGGATGCTGTACATGATACCCAGAAGGTTTAGGCCGGCCATGGCTAAAAAGACCCCTGTGCCCAGATAATAAGAGAGGGCAAGGGCCGCTATAATGGCAACGATCCCCGATAAGACCAAATAGGTCCGGTACCTTCTATAAAAGTTGGCTACTTCCGGATCGTTGTAAGCGCTGGCGCCTTTATCGAGAAATCGATTGAGGACATGCATGGCGTAAATATAGAAAAGTGCCAGCGCGGGATAGATGATACCGGCGCTTCTCCCGGTGAGGATGGCGGCAGCATAGGCAAGGGCAAAGGCCCCCGCTGCCACGACGCAATTGCTGAGCAGCAAGAATCGAGCGGCCCCTACGATCCAGCGACCCAGAAAGGTCTCTTTGCGGCTCTGTATACCTTCTATCTCCCTGATCACACTCTTGATCATCCAATTGGGCGTAGAGGCGCCTGCCGTGACGCCAACCGACTCCATATCTGCCAGCTTTTCTTTGTCAAGCTCTTTTTCAGTCTCTATATGGAAGGTCGGCATGCCTGCCGCTTGTGAGATCTGAACCAGACGCTGAGTATTCCCGCTGTTATAGCCACCCACCACCACAACACCATCCACGGTGCCTGAGAATGCCCGTACTTCGCTTTGACGGTTATAGGTAGCGTCACAGATCGTGTCAAAGATGAGGGCATCTGGAAATCGGTCCTTTATAACCTTCACCACTTCCTTAAAGTTTTGTCCCGACTGGGTGGTCTGCGCAACCACAACAACTTTTTTCATGCGAGGCAGTTGCGCCACATCCTGTGCATTATTGATGGCGTGGGCCCTGCCATTGGCGTATCCCATCAAGCCCATGACCTCCGGGTGATTCTTATCTCCCACGATAACGGCATGATATCCCTGCTTGGTGTGCGATTTGATAATGGCCTGCACCCGGGCCACACGGGGGCAGGTAGCATCCTTTATCATCAATCCCGATGATTTGATGACACGGCGCTCTGCCGGAGGGATGCCGTGAGCACGAATGACGATGGTCCCCTCATGCAGACCTTCGATAGTATCAACTGCCTTGACGCCTTTGGTTTCGAGCAGCGCTAATACCTGCCTGTTATGGATAAGGGGGCCATAGGTATAGAGGGGCCGGGTCCCTTTATTGTTCTCCGTCATCACTATCTCCATAGCGCGGCGAACACCCATACAGAAACCCGCTGTCTTTGCCAACTTAACCTTCAACCCTTTTCCTCCACTATGGGACGCTTGCTAGAAGGACATTGTATTGGAGATCTGAGCGAATTTCAACCGTCTTGACACGGCATCTGCTGCAATGGGCACAATCAGATGGTATTTTTTTATTGACAAAACATATAGAATGCTGTCATATTTTTGCTTGCGATCCAACCATATACCATAACGATTAAGAACGGATCTTTTTAAAACCTATGGTCAGTGTATGGAAAAATCATTAAAGGCAATATTGCTCCCCTATCAGGAGAGGATCGATAGTGAACTACGCCAATTCGCTTCTTTCCCAAGGCTCGCATCCTTGAGAGATCCGATTTCCTATTTTTTTACCTTGCCGGGCAAACGCATTCGCCCATTAATCACCTTAATTACGGCGGAAAACTTTGGCAAAAACTACGAAGATGCCGTCCCTGCTGCCGTCGCCATCGAGGTCTTGCACGATTTTACCCTCGTCCATGATGACATCATGGATGATGATCGTTTCAGAAGGGGATGTGAAACAGTACATACCAAATGGGACGTCGGCACCGCCATATTAGCGGGTGATGCCATGGTTGCCCTGGCCTATCACAAACTGCTAACTGCCAAATCCCCCCACCTCATTCAAATGGTCGAGGCCTTTACCGACAGCATGTACGTGGTATGCGAAGGTCAGGCGAGGGATAAAGAATTTGAGACTAAAGATGATGTATCCGTCAATGATTATCTCACCATGATATCCCAAAAGACGGCGCGGCTTATCGCCCTGGCCTTTGAGTTGGGGTATCTTTCGTGCACATCCGCAACTGATTTATTGGAGGACTTCAGGAAGGTAGGCAAAGATATCGGCCTGGCCTTCCAGGTACGGGATGATCTGCTGGATTTTGTCGCGGATGAAAAGACCCTCGGAAAAGATGTCGGGAGTGACTGGCGGCGTAAAAAGAAGACCTACATCACCATCGGCTATCAACAAAAGGCCAAAAAGAACTCTCGGCTCCCGCAGAATCTCTTTGCGCTTCCAGATTTTTCAGCGGCGCTAGAAGCCATAGAACAGTCGGGGGTTTTGAATAAAGCACAACAATTTATTCGGGAGAGATTAGAGAAGGCTGAGGAGACCGCCGCTTCCATTAACTTTTCTCACCCAGTCTTCAATCACCTTTTAAACTTCCTCGCCGAACGGCGCTATTAATAGTACCCATATCATATGAATTGACACTTTTCGCACTGCCATGCAATAACGCAATACTGAGCTTCTAGATCGTCAAATAATGAGATTCAGAATTAAAAAATAAACGAACTGGACACCGAAATAAAATGCCGGCAACGACCTCCGTGCGTCGCATCGTAATATGAGATATAAACCGCAGAGCGTACAGGAGAGAATGGCCCATACGGCGTAATTGCGCATCGGGAACGTATCATGGTGCCATTGCCAGTAGTTTAAGCTGACTGCAACGGGCTCCATCACATAGTCAAAGAGCGTCGTACACAGCGTGGCTATCGCGAGCGTAAGAAACGTCCGCCGAGAAATGCTCTGCGCAAAATTGATGCTGCCAAAGAGGACGAGCATCCAGTTAAACCCGATAAGCGGGGGAACGCCTAAGACCTGTGTGCCCAAAATATCCGTATATGAATAAGCCCCAAAGATCTTTCCGGTAGCAACCCCCGCAACCTCAATAAAAAAAGTGAGTAGTCCCGCCGTCAGCAGCCACGCGAGGGTGCGCCAGTTTCTGTCGCGTATAAGGGGAATGAGGACGATCCCGCCGGTTATCACGAGCACATAAGGCGTTATCCTGATCATCAGAGGTCTGAGCGGCAGAATGAGATGACTCACAAGACCTACCGCATATATGATGGCGAGGCCTCTGAAAAAATTAAGCTTCGTCATACCCGGCGGCTCTTCCATACAATCTTGTTTCCCACTGTCACGCGCATTGAATTGAACCCGACGACAACCATGAAAAACATCTGAACGGGATGAAGGAGGGCGTTGACAAGGGGATTTTGTCGATCGGTAAACGCAAGGGTGATGCGCTGCAGGCATATCAGCCCGATGGGAATGAGAGCGGCTGTATAGAAAAAAACGAGAAAAAAAGGCGCAAGATAAAAAAATGCGAACACGGCGACCATACATGAAAAGCGGAATGGGGTGGTATTAAAACCTGGGAAAAAGTTTTTTGAAAAACCCCTAATTGCGTCGGAAAAAGAGTTATACATGGTACACGAGATAGACTTACCACCGAGCGCGGTCATCATCCTAAAACCTTTAATTTTGATGGTTCGAGCGAGTTCCATGTCTTCGACTACCTTATCGGCAACACTCTTATGGCCGCCGATGGCATTGTATTGTTTCCTGATGAAGGCCATAAACTGGCCATTTGCGGCGACAAAGGATTTATGCGGAGAGAGGTAGATCATGCGCAAGGGCAAAAAAGAGAGGAGAAGCCAATCCATCACTGGCACAATAAATAAGCCGGCAATTCCTTTAAGTTTTTGAGTAGGGAACGAACTGAGCAGATTCAATTTGTAGCGTTCCATCATTCCGAGTGCCGACTCTATGGCCCAGGGGGCCAGTGTACAGTCGGCGTCGACAAAAACGATGATCTCGCCCCGTGCCTTTTGGGATAGCTGATGACACGCCCAGTTCTTGCCGTTCCACCCCCGTGTGAGATCCTGGCCGCAAAACAGCTTAAGGTTAGGATGTTTCTTTTTCATCTCCGCGGCGATCGCGTGGGTATTATCCTCGGACTGGTCATCGAGGACGATGACCTCGATATTAGTGTAAGACTGATGCAATACATTCGTCAGACACCCCCTAATATTCGATTCCTCATTTCTGGCTGGGATGAGAACCGATACGAGTGGTCTGCGTCTCAGTTGATATTTTTCTTTTTTTATGACGGGGGCGGCAAAAAAGTTAAAGAACACAACAAGGGTAATAAAACCTAAAAATACGGTCATAAGGGCGACGACTATGGTTTCCATTGGAATAAGTCCCGTATAAATGTCCTTTTGACGGTTCCTCGATCAAGTTCCTCGAGGTTATGGATAAATCTTTCTTTAAAATGATTAAAATTGTTTTTTACCGCGCCTGATTCGATGCTGTCACCCATCCTCACGGTGATTTCAGGGTGCTTCTCATTATAATAGGTTATCCTAAACCCGACGGGAAGGATCAAAAAAGAGTGAGGGGCCTTGGTTATGAGATGGCGCAACCCCCCCCCTCTGAGCACGATGGGCCGCTTGTCATAAGCTTCAAGGACACCCTGCGGATATATCACCACGTAATTGGCAGGATCCATTAATGGTCCTATGGTGTACTGTAACGTCTCGATCACGCTCGGGATATTACCGGGATTAATGGAATAAGCCCCGAACTTTTTAAAATACCAGTATCGTTGCAGTTGCTCTTCAAGCATCATGATGTACAGTTGACGCTTAAAAAATCGCGTGCAGAGGTAATCTATGAAAAATCCGTCCCACCAGCTGAAGTGATTTGGGGTGATGAGCAGCCGCTGATCTGCCGGGATAGCGGGGAACTCGTTAAGCATATAAAAGGCATGAAAATTTTTCTTAATCTCGTGGTATATATACCATCGAAAGATGCTAATTGCGATTGGATGAGGCGCCGCCGGTATCATAATTCAAACCTCTTGACAAGATCTGCACATATCTTGCCTGAGAGCAGCACGAGGGGTATTCCGCCTCCGGGGTGGGCGCTGCCGCCGCAAAAATAGAGCCCTTGATATCGCTTGGATCGATTGCGCTGACGCATAAATGCCGCTGCCCTGCTGTTTGACGATATGCCGTAAATGCTCCCCCGGTGGCTCATGGTTTGTTCCTCGATGTCACCGGGGGTCAAGATACGTTCAAGGATTATGTGCCGTTCGATATCTGTATGTAGTATGGAATCAATTTTTTGCACAAGACGTCTTCTGCTCTCTCGTGCTTCTCGCTTCCAGTCCTGACCTTCGTCATAGGGAGCGTTAATCATTACAAACCAGTTTTCATGGTCATGAGGCGCGTCAGGAGGATTAAACCGTGAAGAGATATAGATATAGATGGTTGGATCACGAGGACACACCTTTTTATCAAAAAGCTCCATGAACTCGCTTTTATATTCAGATGAAAAGAGAATATTGTGAATACCGAGCCGTTCACCAGCTCCCCGGCTTACCCCCCAGTAAAAGACAAGAGCCGACGATGACGGTTCAAGGCGCCTATATCGCCTGGCGTCCCTTGAGGTATCATCACTTAAAAGGTCATGATAGGTTCTAAACACGTCTGCATTAGAAATGATGACGTCATAGGGTATTATTTCACCGTCAACGACAATGCCAGCGACTTTTCTGCCATCGTGAACAATACGCTCTACCCGACAGTTTAAGCGCATGGCCACCCCGCGCTTGAGAGCTAGTTCTGCGAGGGACTGCGGTATCCGATAGATGCCTTCTTTCACGATGAAGCTTCCCATATTGTATTCAACATGGGGGATGATGTTCAGCGTGGCGGGGGCCCTGTAGGGGTTTGATCCATTGTAGGTAGTATAACGATCGAAGAGCTGGATGATTCGCGGATCTCTAAAAAATGAGGCATTGGCGCGGTGCACCGTGCGCAGGGAGTCGAGCTTCCACAGGTTGAGCACCATCTTCGGCGAGCCATGTTCTTTGTAGGTGAAAAACTCGTGGATATCGTTGAACAGGAAGATATCAGCACTGAAATCGTAGATACTCTTACTGTATGTGAGATATCTTTTAACACGCGCTGCACTCTCTTCTGTCTTGTATTCGATTTCTCGAGCGAAATCATCACTATCTGCGAAGGCGGTGATCTCGGTCCCATCGGGATAGAAATACTTGCAGTGCTGGGAAAGGGGTTCGATCGTGAGATAATCCCTATAGTCTTCACCGGCATCGGCGAAGACAGATTCAAGCACAAAGGGCATGGTCAGGAGCGAGGGGCCCGTATCAAAGCGAAAGCCATCCCCATGCAATTCGTTTGCCTTCCCGCCCGGACGGCTATTCTGTTCATAGAGGTCTACCTTAATTCCATGACCGGCGATCCTGATTGCGGCGGCAAGGCCGCCTAAACCGGCGCCGATTATCGCACACCTCTTGTTAGTCACTGGATCCCGCTCCTTGACGTGATGATTGGCCTTCACTGCACGCCAGACTGTTTCTCGCTATCTGAAATAAAATCCGCGGGATCGGAGGCTTTAGCTTCTTCTTAAAAACGATCAGGGGATCATCGTAAATCCGATCCGCCGTCCATTTATACATGTCACTAGCCGTTTTAATCGGGATAAGGTACCGCTTTGGGATGTACCTGAAGCCACGTTCTGCTTCCATCTGCCATTGCCGGTAGAGGTCAATGTTAACCCTGATGAATTCGATAAATGCATCTTTTCTCTCGAAAACAAAATCGAAGTCGAGGCGCTCAAGCGCAGAGTTACCCAGCGGAAGGTATGTTCTTCCCAGTGCCAGATCCTCCTCAATATCGCGTATAAAGTTTATGTACTGCATGGCCCTTCCCAGATATCGTGCCGCCGTATACGATTTGGGATGAAGCCCGAGAATAATCGCCATCAGCAGACCGATAACCTCAGCAGAGCCATGGATATAATGTAACGTCTCATCGATCGTCTCATATCGCTTCTTCGTTAAATCCATCTCCATGGACTCAAAAAAGGCATCGATCCACGCCTTTTTAAACGCCTTGCGATGTATGAGCTTGACAAAGCAATCGATGATAATATCGGAACTAGCCTTTCCCTGCAAAGCGTTATTATAGTCGTCTTTAAAACGGTAAAACTCGTCCTTCTTCTGGGGAATAACGTCGACAAAATCGTCGGCCTTTCGTACAAAGCTGTAAAGGAAAAATACATTATCACGCACCTCTTTGGGAAAAAAGATACTGCTGTAAAAATAGGTCTTGCTCCCCCGCTTGAAGGTATTAAAGATAATCCTATTCATGAGAAATCACGCTGGATCATATCAGCAATGATATGGCTTGAGATGATCACCATGGGCATCCCGATCCCCGGGTGGGTATAGTGGCTGGAGAAATAGAGGTTGGATAACTTTTTGCTCCGATGCGACGGCCTAAAGATCGCGGACTGGAAGAGGGTGTGGGCTAATCCCATCGCTGTTCCCTTATACAGGTTATAAGCCTGTTTAAAATCTCGCTGCGTTGCGATTTGCTTCACCACAATGGCATCGGCAAGTTTAACCTCGAGCAGTCCCTCAAGGTGGGTGAGTATTCTGCCCGAAAATTCTTTTCGCACGGCGTCGCTGTCATCAAGATCCGGGGCAACCGGAACCAGTATAAAAAGATTTTCTGCACCCTTGGGCGCAACAGTCGAGTCAGTTTTTGACGGACACCCTACATAATAAGATGGTTTAGCTGGCCACGATGGCTTATCAAAGATATCTGCAAAGTGATCTTCCCAGTGTTCTGACAGAAAGAGATTATGATGCGCAAGACCTGGGATCTTTTTATTCAAGCCTAAATAAATTATCATTACTGAGGGGGCAAGAACTCGTTTATTCCAATAAGATTTCGAGTAGCTCCGGTATGCAGGGGGGATAAAATCCTGTTCCGCGTGGTGATAATCAACGGCGGCAACGAAAGCATCTGCCTCTATCGACTTTTTTCCCGTTTCCACCGTGGCTGCCTTCCCGTTTGCTACGGTGATGGTATTTGCTTCTTCTCCAAAGATAAATTTCACACCGTAATTTTCGGCAAGCTCGTATATTGCTTGCACTAATCGAGAGATGCCACCAAGCGGATAGAAAACCCCTAACGTAATATCAACATGCGACATCAGCGAGTAGAGGGCGGGACTCTTAAAAGGTGAGCAGCCAATAAAAACGACATTATATCCGAGCAGTTTTTTTATTTTACCATTTTTAAAATTGCGTCTGATATGTTTATCCAAGTTTTGAAACAAGTTAAGCTTTATCCCTTCCCTCAAAGTTTTCATATTAAAAAAATCAAAGAGAGAATGATACTCGCGATACAAAAACTCTTTCATTGCCGTTTCGTATTTATACTGAGCATCCTGCAGATATGTCTCAATTTTGACGCCAGCTCCCTTTTCTAGGCCTTCAAATACTGGGAAGGTGTATCCTTTATCTCGCTTAATTATCAGGGATTCGTGTGGGCCAAAAAAAACCTTATAGGATGGATCGAGAGAGATGAGGCGGAAAAAGTCAGAGGTGCTCCTGCCAAACTCGGAAAAGAATCGATCAAAAACCTCGGGCATGAGGTACCAACTTGGCCCCATATCAAACGTGAAGCCTTGGTCTTTAAAAGACCGCGCCACCCCCCCGGGGGTGCCGTGCTTTTCTACGACAGTCACGGCAAATCCCTTTTTTGCCAGCAAAGCCGCAGAGGAAAGTCCACTCAGGCCGGCACCGATTACAACTACTCGCTTTGCGCTCATAGGCAGTTAATCAATGCTACTACACACCCATCAAGACCGAACAAGGAGATGCCTGACAAAGACTATTTCCTAATACTTCTGATTGATAGAAATTCTCGCTTGCCTTGTCGTCTAACTTCGTGATCCGATGTAATTCAATCTATAATACTCTAAGTAGTTATCAATGATCGATTGGCGAAGGTAACCCCTTAGTGTTCAATCTTCCTTTGCGCTCGGTATAGAGCCGCTCGGATCGTTCCTTGATATATCGCATGTTGGCAAGCGTACCCACTATGTTGATACCGATGCTTAGTGTTTGACTTTTATCATCTATAGCTTTGATCAATGCCGAAAAATTATGTGATGCTCCCGTACAGATGATTACGGTATAAGTTCCTTGTGCTTGAAATTCCCAGTGCCATTGACTGCCTTTTAAGGCGCCAGAGTGGTGATATATATCGATGATCTGTTTTTTATCATCAATAATATACTTGAGCTGATAATTTGTATTGCTTATGAAGGTGTCAATCTCAAATTCGGCAATCATCTCCGTATTGGTTTCATTCATCTTGACGATTTCCGATTTAGCCATTCGCGGTACGTACCGAGCATAATCTTCAATATTTAAAAAGGTATTCCATACGTATGATAACGGCGCGTATATAAGGGCATAAGTCGTTATGGACTCGAATTTGTCATTGCTATCTCTATTAATAGTAATCAGTGGCCCCTTATCGAGCATGTGGTAAAGATCAAGGGAGTAAGTATCGAAGGGGATAAGTAAAAAAAATAAAAATAAAATCTTTACGCTATGCTTCATCAACATCTCCGAGGTGTGGCAGCCACCTCGCATTACAGGTGGCAGACCAAGCTGAGTATCTTCGCCTCATCGCTACCATATGACGGGGCGGCAAACAATGATGGGCCTTGCCGTCTTTTAAAAAAAATGATTTGCAACGCAGTCGTTCATCTCATGCGTTCACGCGTAAGCCATCGAACATTATTATATAAAAAGGCCCCCACAAAAGCAATAAACTTAGGTGAAGATAGAAAAAAAATTGGTAGCATGTCCGGCCTTTGCTTTCTGAGGGCTTTTTTCCTTCGGTCCTCCGGCGCCATTGTGTACCACTATCAGCCTTCACCGGCACCCACGGACGTACCGCAGATTTACTTACTCTATCAGATTATTAAACTTTCTGTCAATACCACCTATTATTATAGACGCACATCAAAGGAGGGTTAGACACATCTGGTTGACAAAACTCTATGTGTGAGTAAAATGACACAATGCGAGATTTTAGAAAGCTTATCACCCCGAAAACCGTCGCGCTCATCGGCGCTACAGACAGGGAAGGCTCGCCGGGAAAAACGGCCCTGGAAAACCTGCTTCTGTCAAAAGGGAGGCAGGTCTTTCCTGTAAACGCGGGCAAAAAATCTATTATGGGCCTTCCCTGCTACCCCGGCATAGCGGACATCCCTGAGCATATCGATCTTGCAATCATAGTAACCCCTGCCGATACCGTTCCCCCCCTCGTTGAAGCCTGTGGAGAATCCGGAGTTGAGGGGATAATCATAGTCTCTGCCGGCTTCAGGGAGACAGGCCCTGCCGGGAAGGCATTAGAGGACAGGATAATCGAGGCCAAAAATACATACGGGATGCGTATTATAGGCCCCAATTCCTTAGGCATTATCAGACCAAACGACAACCTGAATGCCTCTGTCATAAAGAGCAATCCGGAAAAAGGGAACATCGCCTTCGTTTCACAGAGCGGCGCCTTCGGCAGGGCGCTCCTTGACTGGGGAATCGGAGCCCATATGGGCTTCAGCATGTTCGCCTCTCTCGGCTCCATGATCGATGTTGATTTTGCCGATCTGATCGACTTGCTGAGTGAAGACCCCTATACAAGGAGCATCATGATCTATATGGAAGAGAGTATAGGAGGCGTAAAGAAATTTGCAAGCGCAGCAAAGGGGTTCGCGAGGAATAGGCCCATCATCGCCCTCAAGCCCGGCATACCGGTGGAAGATGTTGTTCAGACATACACATATACAGGAATGCTTGCGGACACCGAGCACGTCTATGATGCGGTATTTAGAAGAATCGGCGTTGCCAGGGTTAGTGGGGCAAACGATCTTATCAATTCCGCGAGCGCCCTCTACGCGAGACACCTGCCAAAGGGACCAAGGCTCCTTGTCATCACAAATTCATACGGCGTTGGTATCATGGCTACAAGCACCCTTTTGGGGCTCGGCGGGGAGCTCGCAAGGCTTTCCGATGAGACCATAGAGGAGCTCAACAGAGTCCTGCCGCCATACTGGAAAAGGGAAAACCCTTTAGACATCCTCAGGGATGCGGATGAAAAGAGATACTCAACCGCTCTGAATATCTGTCTCAAAGACCAAGGGGTAGACGGCGTGTTACTCATCTTTACACCGCAGGGCGTTGCCTCCCCTGATGAGATTGCAAGGGCAGTAGCGGGGGTTGCGAAGGATGCGTGGAAACCTGTTATTGCTACATGGATGGGCGGAGGGAGTGTGCAGGAAGGCAGGGAGATTCTTTTTAGAAACAGCATCCCCACTTACAATACACCCGAAGAGGCCGTAAAGACGTACATCTACATGTACAACTACAAGAGAAACCTCGAGCTTCTCTATGAAACCCCTGCGGAGATCCCCGTTGACCATGCCCCTCCCAAAAACAACCTCAAGGCCCTTATCCGGAGGGCCGTCAACAAAGACATGACCGTTTTAAACGAAGTAGAATCAATGCGGTTTTTAACTAACTACGGGATACCCGTTATCGAGACGCAGATCACCCGATCCGTCGAAGAAGCGGTATCCGTTGCAAAGGAAATGGGATACCCTGTCGTGCTCAAGGTTTCTTCGCCGGACATCATTTTCAGGGCCGATGTGGGCGGCGTAGTAACGGGGGTGGACTCCGCAGAGAAATTGCGTGAAGAGTACGGCAAACTCCGCGAAAGGGTTAAAAGTTTTGTTCCCGA
>CAYHAB010000170.1:0-3146 GCA_964354505.1 uncultured Thermodesulfobacteriota bacterium | reverse complement strand
ATGGTAAAGACCTATCCCATCGGCATCGGAGTCCTTGATGCGCCCACCCCCCTCGGCAGTTTTACCATTATAGAGAAGACCAAGAACCCCACGTGGTACATCCCCTTGTCCCTGCAGGAAGAATACGGGCGGACATCGATTCCCCCAGGCCCGGACAACCCCCTGGGGGCTTATCGGCTCCGCCTCTCCAACCATGAGTACGGCATCCATGGCACCAACATCCCCTGGGGGATCGGGAGGTTGACAAGCCACGGCTGTATACGACTCTACCCCGAGGATATAGAGGAACTCTTCTCTTTAGTGAAGGTGGGAACGCCGGTAGAGATCATCTACGAACCAATCAAGATCGGCTTCAAAGAGGGGCGTATCTTCGTCGAGGTCCACACCGATCCCTACAACGAGACCGTCGACCTCTTCCTGCACGCCGCCAAGATACTCTTCACCTATCGGATCTGGGAGGAGGTTGATCTCGATCTCCTCACCCAGGCGATCGAGGAACACACGGGAATCCCCACCGATATTACAAAAAAATAAGGGCGGCAACCAGAAGACTGCCGCCCTCCGAAGGAACAATATAGAAACCTACTTCTTCAACCCTTTCTCAAAGGTCTTCTCACACTTGGCGGAAGCAGCCTCAGCCCTTTTGGCGGCGGCCTCAGCCCGCGCAGCGGCGTCATCAGCCTTCTTCGCGGCGGCCTCTGCGGAATCCCGCTGCGTCCTGACCTGGTCCTCGGTAGCGCACCCTACCCCCAGGATCGCGATGAGAAACAGGAAAGAAAGACCCATACCGACCTTTTTGAGTAATGCCCTTCTCATGGTTATCTAACTCCCTTCTTAATTTTTGAAAGTTATAACTTATTTTAGAAGTAGCCGCTTGGCAACCCGATGTCAAGAGATTTTTTATTTTTTGATGAGCCGTTGTGCATCCCTGAAGCCAAATGCCGCACCAATGAGGACGCCGAAAGAGGTGGAGAAAAAAATAAGGGCGGCAACCAGAAGACTGCCGCCCTCCGAAGGAACAATATAGAAACCTACTTCTTCAACCCTTTCTCAAAGGTCTTCTCACACTTGTCGGAAGCAGCCTCAGCCCGCGCAGCGGCGTCATCGGCCCGTTTAGCAGCGTCCTCAACCCGCTTAGCGGCGGCCTCAACCCGCAGAGCGGCGTCATCGGCCCGTTTAGCCGCGGCCTCTGCGGCCTCCCGATGCGCCTTGATCGGATCCTCGGTAGCGCACCCTGCTCCCAGGATCGCGATGAAAAAAAGGGAAGAAAGACCGATACTAATATTCTTGAGTAATCTCCTCCTCATAATCCAACCTCCCTTCTAAAGATTTAAACCAAAATGCCCACCATCCTTTTATCACCTCCGCACCATAATTTCAAGGAACATTTTTAGTCTTTTTTTCTGAGCCGCTTTACACCCCTCAGGCCAAAGCCGAAGGCCAAGGCCGCTCCGATGAGGACGACCAGGGAGGCGGAGAAAAAAACGGCGAGAAATTCCATCGGGTGTTGAAGGTCATAGGCGACCTTCAACATGATAAAACCAAGGGCCACTACCCCAAGGGAAATAAGGAAAAGGCAAAGATACAGGACTACAAACACCGGCGCCCTCCTCTTGTTGTGCCGAACCATCATAGCCAAATACCCTCCATCAAGCAACCCCTCCCGGGAAGCGATATTGACGCGAACCCCTTTTCATTATATCTTGAAGGGCACAGCCACCCCATCGTCCTTGCACCTGTGCCATGATAATCCGGAGGAGAAGATGTTCCATAAACCGGCTGAAGGACATACCGCTGGAACGCCTCGCGGGGTATCGTAGGGTAATAAGATGAAGCAAAAAAAGAAAAAGATGTGTTTTTCGCTCTGGCATATCCTCCTGGAGCGGGAGGTCATCGCGGGGGACGAGCTTAAACAACTCGTTGCCGAGGCAGCCTAACATGCCCCGCAACCCCATCCCCTCCATCCTCTCCCGGATCAAGGGGACCATTCGCCGACACTCCATGATAGAACCCGGCGACCATATCGGGGTGGCTGTATCCGGGGGGATCGATTCCATAGCCCTCTTGGACATCCTTGTAAGCCTGACAACAGAACTCCCGATATCCCTGATAGTCCTCCACATAAACCATGGGATCAGGGGTGAAGAGGCAACAAGGGACCAGCGATTCGTCCAAGAACTGAGCAATAGGTATGCCCTACCCTATCTCGACAAAAAAGTCGATGTCCCAGGCTATATAAAGGAGACCTCACTGTCCCTCCAGGAAGCGGCCCGGGAATTGAGGTATCGGTTCTTTGAGGAGGCCGTCCAGACCCTTGACCTGAACAAGGTGGCCATAGGCCAGACCGCCGATGACCAGGCCGAGACCGTCCTGATGAGGTTCATCAGGGGCGGGGGGACACGGGGCCTCAAGGGGATACCCCCTGTCCGGGGGGGGTACATCCGCCCCCTGATCGAGGTATGGCGGGAAGAGCTCCTGGCATACGCCCGGTATAAGGGGCTCTCGTTCGTCGAGGACAGCTCTAATAAAGAGGAAAGATATCTCCGGAACCGGATCCGCCACACACTCCTCCCCTCCCTTCAAGAGTACAACCCCGGCATCAAGGATCGCCTCCTGCACCTGGCCGAGGTCCTGGGTGAAGATGATAGCTACCTCGAACGGCTGGCTCAAGAAGTCGCCAAGAAGATCGTCACCGCGGATGAAGAGGTCACAATCCCCGTCCCCTCCCTCCTCTCCCTCCCCACCCCCCTGCAGGCCAGGGTCCTGCAGCACGCCTTTGCCGGCCTCTCCTCAGGGGGTGTCCTGGAATACCCCCACGTAAAGGGTATCATGGCGCTGATCCGGGAAAAAGCAGGGAGCAAGAGGATAACCCTCCCCGGAGGATATCGGGCAATGAGGACCTATGACACCCTCCTCCTGGGGAAGGAAGCAAAGCGCCCGGATGAGATGGTACGGGAAACCGACCTTGTCATCCCGGGCAGCACGAAATTAGAGGGGCTTGGGGTGGAGATAGAGGCAACGGTATCCACAGGGAAGACGCCCCCCTGGCCCGGCCACGAAGCAGACCATAAAGATGCGTACCTCGACTACCACCAACTGGTCTTTCCCCTGCGCGCCCGCCCCTATCGGCCAGGGGACAGCTTCAT
>CAYHAB010000169.1:0-3955 GCA_964354505.1 uncultured Thermodesulfobacteriota bacterium | reverse complement strand
TCAGCTGGGGTACTGAGGGGCGTTAACCTTTCCCTTTGACAAAAAGGGGATCTTGTGGTTTTTTAGAATAATGGAGTTCATATCGCCTGTGTAGTGAGGAGTAGATGAGGTTCCTGCTAGTTGATCCGCCGCACAAGATCTGGGAGTTCCTCCGGGCATGGATCCCCAGCCCGGGCTGCCTCCAGCTGGCCGCCTATCTGGAGCGGGATTTCGACCTGGAGTTCCTCGACTGCACCATCCAGAATCACCCCTGGAGGTCCCTGGAGGAGCGAGTGCGGTACCTTAAGCCCGGGGTGGTGGGGATCAGCGTTGCTTGCACCTACTTCATCTACGATGCCATGAACGCCGCCCGTCTGGTCAAGGATGTGAGCCCCAACTCCATTGTCATCGTAGGGGGTGCCCACCCATCCCTCATCCCCGAAGAGACCCTGCGGGAATGTCGGGCCATCGATTTTATCTGCGTTGGGGAAGGAGAGGTTACGGCGCATGAGTTCCTCAGGGCGGTTGAGCGCGGAGAAGAAGACTTCTCCCCTATCTTGGGGCTCGCCTACCTCGATGAGAAAGACAACTTTGTCTTCGCCGGCCATCGTCCCCTTATCGAGGACCTCGATACCCTCCCCATGCCGGCCTACCACCTCTACGACATGGAGCACCCCTACGTGGGGCTCCCCTCTGAAGGCGATCGCTCTCTGCTGGTAAACTTCGCCCGCGGGTGCAGCTTCGCGTGCACCTTCTGTTCGGAATCGGTCTTTTGGCAGAGGCGCTACCGGACCCGAAGCCCTAAGCTCATCGTCGACGAGCTGGAGCTGCTCAAGGAAAAGTACGACCGCCACATCTTCTATGTGGGAGACGATATCTTCAACCTCACCCGGGACAAGGGCGAGGGGTTCATCAAGGAGATGTCCGGGCGTAAGACTGGCCAGCACCTGTGGATCCAGTCCAGGGCGGACCTGGTCATCAGAGATGAAGACCTCATGGATGGATTTCGGGCCGCGGGGATCTATCAGTTCATGGTCGGCATAGAGCATGCCGGCCAGAAATTTCTCGATGAGATCCAAAAACGCATCCGCATGGAACAGAACAAACAGGCCATGCAGATCGTCAAACAGCACGGTATGATGATGATGGCCACCCTCATGCTCGGCTTCTGGGACGAGACCGAGGATAACCGCAGGGAGCTCATGCGGTTTGTCAGGCCCTATGTGGATCACTTCGGCCTCAATGTAGTTACACCCTTTCCCGGCACCGCGTTCTTCGAGGAGATGGAGCGGCTGGGCAGGATCAAGACGAGGGATTGGTCCAAATACGATCTCATCGAGGCGGTGATGGACACCCGGTACAACACGGCCGCGGAGATCACCGAGGCCCATATCTCCATGATGCGCAAGTATTACTGGCACCCCCGGGAGATCTGGAAGACCCTCTTTCCCCGCAAGCCCATCCTCAGGCACAACCATTGGCACTTCCTCAAAATAGGGGTCACCGCCTTCAAGCACGAGGTCTTTGGTTCTCCCATGTGGGTGCAGGAGACATACCAGACCTTTGAGGACCACCTCAAAGAAAGGGGGAAACCCCTGGCGACGGGGCTGTGAAGCGGATACGCATCGGCACCCGAGGGAGCAAACTCGCCCTGCGACAGAGCGCATGGGCGCACAAGAGGATCACCGAGAGATATCCCGGTCTTGTTATAGAGGTAGTCCGGATCAGGACTACGGGGGATAAGATCACCGACGTGCCATTGGCCACGGTGGGGGGGAAGGGGCTCTTTGTCAAGGAGATCGAAGAGGCCCTCCTGCGCGGGGAGATAGATATAGCGGTGCACAGCATGAAGGATGTCCCCACCGAGCTCCCATCGGGCCTGCACCTGGGGGCCATCACCGAGCGGGAGAACCCCCAGGATGTGCTGGTCTCCAGAAAGGCGCGGGGGCTGGAAGAGCTCCCCCCGGGAGCCAAGATCGGGACCTCCTCGCTCAGGAGAAAGGCGCAGCTTTTGGCGATCAACCCTCAATGGGAGATCGTCCCCCTGCGGGGGAACCTGGACACTAGGATCAGGCGGCTGGAGACCGAGGGCCTCGACGGGGTAATCCTGGCCGCCGCCGGGGTACGCAGGATGGGTTTGGAGGAGAGGATTACCGAGTATCTCTCCCTCGACGCGATGCTCCCGGCTGTCGGTCAAGGGGCTTTGGGGATCGAGTGCCGCCGGGAGGGAGCCATCAACGAATTGATCGCCTTTCTGCGTCACCACGCGAGTGCCATGGCCGTGGAGGGGGAACGGGCCTTTCTGCGCAGGCTGGGGGGTGGGTGTCAGGTCCCCATCGCCGCCTATGGCAAGGTGGGAGAGGACAGGCTCCTCTTGCGGGGGTTGGTGGCCCGTCTCGATGGTTCTCACCTCTTTCGCGCCGAGGCCCAGGGGGATGATCCCGAGGCGGTGGGGAGGCAATTGGCCGACGACCTCTTGGCCCAGGGTGCTGAGGAGGTCCTGCGGGAGATATATCCCGGTTTGCCGTGAAGATGGTCCACGGCAAGAGAGGATCTTGTAAAGTGGGAGACATTGCCGAGCACGAGGCAAAACCGCAAGAAGTTTTAGGAGGATCAGGAGATGGCAAGCACGGTCTACTTTGCTGACCTGCGGACCAAGGTCGGCAGAAATCTTTTGGACAAGGTGGGGGAGCTGTTAGACAAGGTGGAGCTCCCCAGGCGCGTCAAGGACAAGGGAACGGTGGCCATCAAGCTCCATTTCGGCGAGCAGGGGAATACCGCCTACGTTAGGCCCATCTTCCTGCGCCGCATCGTTGATCGGGTGAGGGAACTAGGGGGAAGGCCCTTTCTTACCGACACCAACACGCTCTATGGAGGGACCAGATCCAATGCCGTCTCTCACCTTGTCACGGCGGAGGAGAATGGGTTCGCCTTTTCGGCGGTGGGGGCCCCGCTCATTATCGCCGACGGCCTCATGGGGAACGCCTCGGTTCGGGTGCCGATCGAGGGGCGGATCTACCACGAGGTGAGCATCGCCCATGCAATCTACTATGCCGATTCCCTCATCGTGGTGACCCACTTTAAAGGGCACGAAATCTCCGGCTTCGGCGGTGCCATCAAGAACATCGGAATGGGGTGCGCCAGCCGGGAGGGGAAGTTGAGCCAGCACTCCACCTTGGGGCCCAAGGTAAAGCGAAAAGACTGCGTGGGGTGCGAGACCTGTGTCAAGTGGTGCGCCTATGGAGCCATCGAGGTGCAGGATAAAGTCGCCTTTATCAACCCCGACAAGTGTGTGGAGTGCGGAGAGTGCATCGTGATCTGTCCGCAGGGGGCCATCCAGATACAGTGGAATGAAGCCGCTCCGGCATTCCAGCGCAAGATGGTGGAGTATGCCCTCGGGGCCCTGCGGAACAAGGGGGAACGGACGGCCTATGTGAGCTTCGTTACTCAGGTGAGTCCCTACTGCGACTGCTACGGGTACAGCGATGCCCCCATCGTGGGAGACGTGGGGATCCTCGCCTCGGATGACCCGGTGGCCATTGACCAGGCCTCGGTCGATCTGGTGAACGCCCAACCCGGCAGCGCCGTCTCCTCGTATACGAAAGACCTCTCTCCAGGTGCGGATAAGTTCCGTGCAGTCCACCGGGAGGTGGACTGGGGGGTCCAATTGGCCTACGGAGAAGAGATGGGCCTGGGGGTGAAGGAGTATGGGCTTGTTAGTATATAGTTAGTCATTTTGTAATTGTTTTTAGTGCATTCATTTTGGTTCATCGAGATCCCCTTGTTATTTAGAAGTATCTGGGTACGTTGTCAGAATTATTCGACGTCCACACACCCCCCTGTCCCGCGCCTCTTGTATCCATGAAGGTCCTGAATGATAATATTCAACGGGATAACGTGCTACACTTACTCTTTGTATCTGGTATCATAAACCAGACCTAACCATCTCAGAGGAGGCTGCAAGATGGGGACTCTT
>CAYHAB010000168.1:0-4305 GCA_964354505.1 uncultured Thermodesulfobacteriota bacterium | reverse complement strand
TGGAAGATCATCCCGATCTCCCCGCCCCTGATGGTGCGCATCTGCTCTTCTTGCAATGTCAGGAGATTCCTCCCCTGAAACACGATCTCCCCCCCCACGATCCGCCCCCTCGGTCTGGGGACCAGACGGAGGGAGGAGAGGGCAGTCATACTCTTGGCGCAGCCGGACCCCCCCACCAGCCCCAAGGTCTCCCCTTCACGCACGGAAAGGTCCACCTCGTCCACCGCCTTGACAACACCCCAGCGGGTGAAAAAATAGGTCTTTAGACCCCTGATGAAGAGCAGGCCGTTGTCCATGGCAGTATCGACCTCATGATTACATAGTGCCCATCGCTAGCCATGAAAATAGCACGTAATGAAGAAGGGTTCAAGGATCTGAAGATGCACGCGGATAGTGTCACAAGTGCATATCTTTAGAAAAAGCAAAAAGGCCTTCTCCTCAGTAGAAAGGCCTTCGAAATTCTTATGGTGCCGAAGGCGGGACTCGAACCCGCACAGGCATACGCCCACTAGACCCTGAACCTAGCGCGTCTACCAGTTCCGCCACTTCGGCACGAATCCGTTGCAAAAACCCAGGAGGTAACCTATACTAATCCATTGCCCTTGTCAAGGTACAGAAAGGTTCCCAATGAGGATCATCGATGATCTTGCCTTTGCCAAAAAGGATTTCTCCTCCCCTGCCGTGACCATCGGAAGCTATGATGGCCTCCATCTCGGTCATCAAGCGATCATCAAGCGGGCCATCGAGCGGGCTCGGGGCGGCAACAGCGAGGCAGTGGTCCTCACCTTTGACCCACATCCTGTCAAGGTCCTGCACCCCCAGCTACAGATCCCCCTCATCACCCCTTATCGAAAAAAGATGATGCTTCTGGAGAGGTTTGGGGTCGACGTCACCATCAACCTACCCTTTACGAGGGACCTCTCTAAGATGTCCGCGGAGGAGTTTATCCAAGAGATCGTCCAGAGGCGCATCGCCCCCCGCTGGGTGGTGGTGGGGTTTAATTTTTCTTTCGGGAGAGATGGAGGAGGGACAGCCGAGGAGCTGAAGAAGATGGGGGAAAGACTCGGCTTTGAGGCGGAGATCATTCCCCCTTACACCGTAGCCGGCGAGGTAGTGAGCAGTACGCGGATACGCGAATTAATCGTGAGCGGGGAGATCATAAAAGCCAACTGCATGCTGGGCATGAACTTCTTCATCCTGGGCAAAGTCATCCATGGACACGCGCGGGGAAAAGGCTTGGGTTTTCCAACGGCCAACCTAGAGATTACCGAGCAACTCTACCCCAAAGACGGCGTCTATGCCGCATCGGTGACTGTAAATGGAAAGACATATCACGCCGTGGTGAACATCGGCACCAATCCCACCTTTGGTGATGAGGCATTTGCCGTTGAGGCCTTTCTCTTCGACTGCGAGGATGATCTCTACGGGAAAGAGTTGTACGTCACCTTCGTGGACAGGCTCAGGGATGAGGAAACATTCCCCTCACCTGATATACTGGTGCACCAGATAGAGAAAGACATCCAAAAGGCAAAGGAAATCCTGCACCGGAAATGAATAATTGGAAGACCTGGCTCGGATTTATCATCAGCGTGGGTATTGTCTACCTGGCCTTCCGCGGGATAGATTTCCGGCTGCTGCTCGCAAACCTGCGGGGGGCCAACTATCTCTATCTGGTCCCCATCGTCGCCATCATCTTCCTCTCCATTGCCCTGCGGGCCGTGCGGTGGGGGTATCTCCTGCGCCCCGTCAAAAAGATCGGGTTTTCCAACCTCTTTGAAGGCATCCTCATCGGCTTTATGGCCAATAACGTCCTGCCGGTGCGCATGGGGGAATTCGTGCGGGCCTATATCATCGGGCGCAGCGAGCGGATCAGCAAGAGCGCGTCATTTGCCACCGTGGTGGTGGAGCGGCTTTTTGACGGTTTTACCATAGTAGGTCTGCTCGTGGTGGTCTTGACATCCATCCAGCTTCCCCCGGGCAATATCCCTTTTAAAAAGGGGCTGTTGATGGGAGGATACATGACCATGGCCATCTGCGTCCTCGCTTTCGCGATACTATTAATTATTAAAACCCGGACGCGGTGGTTCCTCAAGATCGCCCTTTTCTTCACCCGTCCCCTCTCCCCGCGGGTGGCCGAAGGCATTATTGCCGGCATCAAATCGTTTAAAGAAGGACTCCTCTCCGTGGAGAGCACTAGAACCATGGTGATCGCCTTCATCTATTCTCTCGTTATCTGGGCAGTCGTCACCTATTCCATCTATCTCATGGGGCTTGCCTTCGGAATCGAGCTCTCCATAGCCGCCGCGGTGATGGTCTTGCTGGCCATCTGCCTGGCCATCATGATACCTTCAACCCCAGGCTATATCGGTCCCTATCACGCCGCCGTTGCCTATACCCTTGTCCTCTACAACATCCCCCTGGAGAAAGCCCTGAGCTTCTCCATTGTCTTGCACGCCGTCAACTACATCCCCATTACCCTGGCCGGCTTCCTGTACTTGTGGAGACATCACCTCAGCCTCAAAAAGATACGGGAAGAAAAAGCGGAGAAAAATTAGGGGAAACCGCAACAACCTACTTCGCCGATTGTCGCCGCGCTAACTCGGCATATTATGAGCCTACGCATCCGTTTTAATCACAGGTGGTATAATTTTTTATGATGCAATTCGTACAGGAAAAATACCTTGACTCCCGTTCGCCGCCCCTATAAAATTCTATACCTCGTTAACAGAAGACAAGTATAGTGAAATTTTATTGAGGTATTCAAGGGCATCCACCGTTCTTTCGCGACACCCCTTAGCGAACGGGTAACGAAATCTGTTTCAACTATGCAGTGGATTTCACACGCCGGAAGTCGCTGATTCCGGTTAGAAACAGTTAGTTTGAAACAGCGAGAGGAATTGGAATACAACCATCAAAATGGCCGGACTAGAAATTTATTTTAATCGCAAAAAGAGGCAAAAATTTCACTACAGCCTTTTCTTGATATGTATTTTTTCGGCTGATAGAATTGAAAATATCGACAAAGCCAAGCCGGGCGGGTGGGGATAATTTCCTTTCTATCTCTCTTGTTTTTTTGGTCAAATGTATCTAAGATTATGATTAATAATTATCGCAGGCTGTGATCCTATCCAGAGAGTCTTGTATGCTGCCTCACCCGCTAAATGAAGAGCCTGGAGAGAATTAAAAAGATAGTGCGTGCAGCCTTTCTTCACGGGCCGTGGTGCAGTTTTCTGAATCGCCTTGATGAGGTGTAGTGAGAAATTTGCTGGTGAAAATGATCTCACGCGAGAAGTCGGGTATTCGGCGGTACCGAGTGGCCCACTTGCGGGTCGTGAGGTATGTGATCGTCCTAGCTGCGTTGCTCGCGGCTGTAGGACTCTGGTCGCTGCGTGCACTCCTGTTCAACGAAAACTTCCACACAGTGATCCCGAATGAGGTGTATCGGAGCGCGCAGCCGTCGCCGGAGGCGCTTGAACGTTGGATGAGAGAGCTCGGCCTCCGTTCAGTGATCAACCTGCGCGGGGAGAGCAAAGATCCTTGGTTCAAGGCCGAGCGCGCGGTTACCGAAGCCCATGGAGTGGATCTTCATGCCATACGGTTAACTGGTTACATACCTTCCGTGGCTGTGTTCCGGCAGCTCGTGTACCTCCTCGACACCGCAAGGCGCCCCTTACTCCTCCACTGCTCGGCTGGCGTCGATCGCAGCGGCTTCGCCTCGGCAGTTGCGGTGCTCCTGGCAGGAGGAACCATCGCGGAAGCGCGGGAGCAGGTCGGCCTGACCTATGGCTCCACGCGTTGGCGTAGCCATGACCTTCTGGAGATGCTCGATGATTACGAACACTGGCTGGCTGTGCGGGGGTGGTCCCACACTCCCGAGCGGTTCCGGCGCTGGGTGGAGAACGACTTCGTTCCCTACTTCTACCGGGCTCGGCTCGAGCCTCTGGACGTGCCGTCTTCTATCGCCAAGGGAAACGGGATGCTTCTGCGTTTACGAGCCACGAACATGAGCCCGCGGCCCTGGAGGTTCCGATCCGAGGGCGACCGGGGCGTCCACCTGGGTGCGAAAGTACGTTTGCTCAAACCGGGCGTTGAGCATGAGATCGAGCTGCGTGGCAGCTCCCGTGATCTCACAGTTGTTTCGGGGGAAGCGGTCGTGTTGGAGCTCGCGGTACCACCTCTTTTCGAATCTGGGCGCTACCAATTCTTTGTGGATCTCGTCAACGAGAAGGTGCACTGGTTTTCCGACATGGGCTCGGAGCCCGTTACATTTGAGCTTCGCGTTGAAGCCTCTGATCCGTTCAGCCA
>CAYHAB010000167.1:0-17597 GCA_964354505.1 uncultured Thermodesulfobacteriota bacterium | reverse complement strand
GTGGACGGCGATCATCTTGGGATTTCCCCCCAAGAGGATGTCGGTTCCGCGGCCGGCCATATTGGTGGAGATGGTCACGCCCTTGAAACGACCCGCCTGGGCGATGATCTCCGCCTCCCTCTCATGGTGCTTGGCATTGAGCACATGATGGGGAACCCCCCTCTTTTTTAAGAGCCTGCTCAATTGCTCTGACTTATCAATGGAGACGGTTCCCACCAAGATAGGGCGCCCCATCTCGTAGAGCTCCTCTATCTCCCTTGCCACCGCGTTGAACTTCTCTTGCTCCGTCTTATAGATCACGTCCGAATAGTTGGCCCGGACCAGGGGACGGTTGGTGGGAATCACCATCACATCGAGGTTATATATCTTCTTGAACTCCGCTGCCTCGGTGTCGGCAGTCCCCGTCATCCCAGCCAGCTTCTCATACATCCTGAAGTAATTCTGGAAGGTGATGGTTGCCAAGGTCTGATTTTCGTTCTCTATCCTGGCCCCCTCCTTGGCCTCCACGGCCTGATGGAGGCCGTCGCTCCAGCGCCGACCGGGCATGAGCCTACCGGTAAACTCATCGACGATGATCACCTGGCCGTCCTTCACCACGTAGTCCACATCCCTCTTGAAGAGGGTGTGGGCCCGCAATGCCTGGTTGACATGATGGAGGGTATCGATATGCCTAGGGTCGTAGAGGTTCTCCATATTCAAGAGCCTCTCCACCCGGGCCACCCCCTCCTCGGAGAGGGCCGCGGTATTGCTCTTTTCATCAATGGTGTAATCCCGCTCTTTCCTCAATTGGGGAATTATCCGGTTGATCTTATTGTATTTATCCGTGGACTCCTCCGCAGGCCCGGAGATAATCAAAGGGGTCCTGGCCTCATCGATGAGGATACTGTCCACCTCATCCACGACGGCATAGTGGAGTTCTCGTTGTACATAGTCAGCCAGGCCGAACTTCATGTTGTCCCGCAGGTAGTCGAAGCCGAACTCATTGTTGGTCCCATAGGTGATATCGGCCCCGTAGGCCCTCCGCCTAGCGTAATCGTCCATGTCGTGCAGGATCACACCCACCGAGAGACCTAAAAGGCGGTAGATGACCCCCATCCACTCGCTGTCCCGCTTGGCCAGATAGTCATTGACCGTAACGATATGTACCCCCTTGCCCGACAGGGCATTGAGGTAGGTCGGCAGGGTAGACACGAGGGTCTTCCCCTCGCCGGTAGCCATCTCGGCTATCTTCCCTTCGTGCAGGACGACGCCCCCAATGAGTTGGACATCAAAGTGGCGCTCCCCCAAGGTGCGACGCCCCACCTCCCTGACCACAGCAAAGGCTTCGGGCAAGAGGTCATCAAGGGGCTCCCCTCTGCCCAATCGCTCTTTAAATTCACCCGTCTTGGCAGCCAGGCAGTGGTCACTGAGGGGGTAGACCTGAGGTTCGAGAGCGCCTATCCGTTCGACAAGGGGTTGGATCCTCTTGAGTTCGCGCTCGTTTTTACTCCCTACGACCTTTTTGACAACATTACCGAGCACCGACCTCTTCCTCCACACGAATACCCTTCAGGAGGGTTATCCCCTCCGGGCAAATTATCATATAAAATTATTGTAACGCTAAAAAAGAAAAAAAGGAAGGACCTTAATTCAAGATGTAATTCATCGGACTCATGGGGACGTCGTTTAACCTCACCTCGTAGTGCAGGTGGGGTCCGGTAGCCCTCCCGGAGCTGCCAACGGCGGCAATCCGCTCACCCCTCCTGATCCTTTGCCCTACACTCACGTATGTCTTGGAGAGATGACCATAGCGGGTAATGATGCCGTACCCATGGTTGATTTCCACCGTTAATCCGAAGCCGAAGGTATTGGAAGCGCGGGATACTATCCCATCGGCAGGGGAGACGATGGGGGTCCCCAGTCTGTTGGCGATATCAAGCCCCTCGTGAAACTGCCGCAGCCCGGTAAAAGGATCAATACGATATCCAAAACCCGATGTCAGCCACCCTCGGACAGGCCAGATAGAAGGGGTAGATGACAATTGTCGCTTCTTCCCCTCTAAAAATGAGTAAAGCTCTTGAAAGCTCTTTTCCCGAAATGCCGCTTCTGAGCAGAGACGGTCTAATTCGGCCTTCATCCTCTGGGTATCTGCTTCTACCCCTTGCAGCGGTTCACGGGAGGGAAGGGTAGTTCCTCCTACCCCGAGAAAGGAACCGGTCTCTTGTGCATTCTCGAGATTCGCGATGATGCGTAGTTTGACATCGAATTCCTTCAACCGCTGAATCTGTTGTTGGAATTCTTCTACCTTCTTGTTTAAAGAAGCAACGTGGGTCGTCTGCTCTTTTTTCTCCCTTTCTATCTTGGCCATTTGTAAGCTCTGGGAAATGTAGTTCATGGTAATAAAAGGAAAGGAAACAATGATGACAAGAATAACTGCTAAAAGGATTTTAGCAGTCCGATCGGGAAGTTTGATCTTAAGAGGTTTGAAAGGTACGGAACGGAATATCCATATCGTTAAGGCCTCCTCCTTCTTTTTCATAACCCATGCCCCCCCGACTAAAGAAGTTTATGCTAAACAATTAAAAAAGGTTTGTCAACCCCTTTTTAATTAATAATTACTGTAAAATGAGCAGAGGCATAATTTACCAAGCAAGGATGAGGAGGGCGTGGTGGTGGGCTTATGGGAGTAGGTGATGGGTCTCAAGAGGGGGGCTGCCCATCTCATCCCGGCCCCTGTCCCGAGTATATGCCTTGTTATAGTAGTAAAATTAGACCTAAAAACTGGACGGGAGTCCTCTCTGCACTTAAAACAACTTCTTTTTTGTCTTGGCCATGGGGATAACGTCTTCACCCAGGGATTTCTGTATCTTATAGAGACTGAGCCTCAGTAATCGTTTATCTATGGGTGTTAAGGCTTTGAGATCAATGTCGGTACCCTCTAATCGAAACCCATCAAGTGTCCTTTTTGCATACTTATTCAGATCAATGGTTTGCCGCAAATCATTATAGGTGTCCGCAAGAGAAGAATCAGCTATGGCGAATTGCCTTATTTTCCATGATCTTTGCTCCCGCTCCACGACGATGAGATTGCGCGTTAGCTCTCTGCCTCGGCCACGTGATAGCGTATCGGAGACGCTTTTATCTCCTTTTTTTCTGAGCGCAACACTTACGCGTACCGAATCATCACTAATAAAGGGAATCCAAAAATGGCTCCTCTCTAGTTCAACGTTATAGTCATACATATCGATCAGGTTATAGCGCTTTGCCAGAGACAATTCCAGCAAGAAGTTGAAATTCATGCGTTGCTCGTCACTTGCAAGTTGTTCTCCTTGCACGTTTGACGAAAAGCCTGCGCATGCCTCAAGATACATTCCATCTTTTACATTATCGAAATAAGCCTCTATCATCCTGTTTATCTTATGATTTTCCCCGAGTATAGAAAAAAACGTAAGCACGCCGATGGCAAAGAGGGCAAGGAAGATAATGATAGAGACAAAATTCAGGCTTAGACGTGGTTTCTCCATAAGTGACTCATCTCCTGCTTAGAGTTTACAACAATGGCCCCGGTGAGGACTATGTCGTCTTTATGCCTTATCTAATTACTTCGGGATGCCATGTATAATTATGATTATAAAATTGATTAGCACTGTTTGTCAATAAGGATATAAGGCTGGCCCTGAGCGCAACTGATGTAATAATATTTTGGAATAATTTCGTTCACCCTCTTCTTCCCTTGAAACGCATCTGCCATCCCCGCCCCTAAAAACGGGCTTTCTTGTTGTACGGGGAAGAATGATGTGGTAGGTTAAGCTCACCACGTATTTGAAAAGCCTTTATTTTAACCGCGGAGCCACCTTTGAGAAGCAGTACAGGCAGAAACCGGAAAGAGGCAAACACAAAAATGCCCATAAAACCGTTTTCTTCAGTGCGTGGCTTATATAAGCAATACCCTGCATTATATTCCCTTATTGAACTCTCCATCTTTTTAGGACTTTATTTCGGAAACGTGTGGGTTGCCCCATTCTGGTTTTGGGGGATCTATCGTCTTAATATCCATGTCCCCCATACTATAGAGAAAATTTTTTTCTATATGTGGCACGTGAGTCCTTATCTTGTGCCACCATCTGTCATTGTAGGATTGTCTGTACTTGTTGTAACTCTCTCTGTTCGAAAAGACCCGTTAAAAGAATTGGGTATACGCTTTGACAATCTAAAATCCTCGGGAAGAGAGTGCCTTATCACGTTTTTAATAGGTGGCAGTCTAATATTTATCGTCTTTCTCTTTCATCTCGAAGATTTTACTTCCTCTAACCTTAAACGCTCTTATTTGTTTATTTCTTATCCTCTATGGGGAATAGCGCAGCAGTTTTTGCTGCAGAGTATTATTTTTGTCAGACTTCTCCAAATCTTAAAAAACAAGAAGGCCACAATTGTTGCTGCTGCCGTAATCTTTTCTCTCATTCATGCACCCGGAATTCCTTTGATGGCGATTACCTTTATTGCAGGTTTATGTTGCTGTATATTATTTTCTCGGCATAGAAATATTTTTACCTTGGGAATGTTCCATGCGGTCATGGCAGGCATGGCTTTTGTGCTCCTTGTCCCGGGTGTTATAGATAATTATACCCCCGGCCCTATACCAGGAGGGCCAACCAGGAATCACACGAAGTTTGTAGCCTATCTCAAATATGAAGGGGATCCCATCATGGCAAAACCTTCTAGGATCATAACAATACCCGTCGAGGTAGCAAATAAAAGTGCGACCCTGTGGGATTCCAATGAAAAACAGCACCCTGTTAATATTAGTTACCACCTCTTAGATGGTGAAGGGAATATGATAAAATATGATACTGTCCGGACCCCTTTCCCCCACCCAATAAGGCCAGGTGAGTCTCTCACACTTGATTTGACCGTTATTGTTCCACCGGATCTCGGTCTTTACCAGTTAGAAATTGATATAGTCAAGGAACATGTGACGTGGTTTAAAGATAAGGGTTCACTGACTATTCACATACCGCTCATGGTATCAGATGTGGCCTCCCCCTTTCATCCGATTTTGAAACGGTAGTGCTGGCGTTACCTATGAGCAACGGCGTTATGTAAAAAGACATGTCACTCTCTTGAGGCCGTTCATTATTGATCTCTACAAGGAATATTCGCCACCCTTTCCAACCCATGTGCCACCCCAGCCCCTGTAACATGGTCGTTTTATTATATGGGGAGCGGGATGATGTGGTAAAAATATTCCAGATGATCAAGAAAGCTTATCAAGAACGTTTGTAAGATGGGATCGCCAGAATTCAGCAGTTTGCCATCAATTTGTTTCTTTTCCCCGGTACGCACGGGAACCATCATTGCAAGGAAACTGCTCTGGACAAAACAGGAGGGTGCAGGGGGCCATTCCCCTGCACCCTGAACATTCAGTGCGATGTCGTCAGAAGAAACTAGAGGTTGATATTAGAGTACTTCCTCCAGGGTCTGACTACCTGCTTGTTTTCCAGCATCTCGAGGGCGTGGCAGACGTACTTCCTCGTATCATGGGGCATGATGACGTCGTCCGTATATCCCCGCTCCGCAGGCTGATAAGGGTGCTCGTACTTGTTCCGATATTCCTCGATCCGCTCCCGCGCGGTCTCCTTCGGATTAGCTGACTCCTTAATTTCCTTGGCGAAGATGATGCTCGCTGCGGTCTCGGCTCCTACGATGTTTACCTTGGCCGTCGGCCAGGAAAAGACCAGATCGGCCCCGATGCTCTTGTCGAGCATGGCATAGTGGGCACCCGCATATGACTTGCCGATGATCACGGCGACGAGGGGAACGGTGGCGTCCGCCCATGCAAAGAGTGTCTTGGCCCCGTGGCGTAAGATCCCTTTCCACTCGTGCGGAGAGCCGATCCAGAAGGCCGGGCAGTCCACAAAGGTAACGAGCGGGATATTAAACAGATCGCAGAAGCGGACGAACCGCGCCAGCTTGTCAGCGGCGTCGCAGTCCAGTCCTCCCATCAGCACCATGGGCTGATTCGCCACGATCCCCGACACCCTGCCGTTGAACCGGGCGAACCCGACGATGAGGTTACGGGCAAAGTACTTGTGTATCTCATAGAAACTCCCCTTATCCACTACCTTGTCGATGAGGGGATACATATTATACGGGGTTCGAAGGCTCGAATCCGGAAGAAAGTCATCGAACTCGGGGATCTCCCTGTTCGGGTCGTCACCGGTCTCCACCCTCTGCGGTTTTTCCCTGTTGTTGGAGGGGAGGTAAGACAGCAGTTTTTTCGCCAGCGCTATAGATTCTTTGTCATCTTCCCCTACGACGTGGGTACCCCCTGACTTCATCGCATGGGCCTCCCAGCCGGCCAGTTTCTCAAGGGTAATGTCCTCACCGGTCTGGGTCTTGACAAAGGCAGGGCCGGCAATCCCCAGGAAGCCGGTGGTCTTGCTCTGAATAAGGAAGTCGTTCATAATAGGGTGGTAGGCCTGCCCCCCGAGGCAGGGGCCGAGGAGCACAGCGATCTGTGGCACGATCCCCGAGGCGAGGATCTGGGCGCGGAAGGTCCACCCATAGGCCTCCAGGGTATCCATCCCCTCCTGGAGACGGGCGCCGCCTGAGTCGTTGATCCCGACAAAGGGCCATCCCTTCTCTTTGGCAAAATCACAGGCCCACACGAACTTTTTACCGTGGTATTCGCCAAAGGTGCCGGCCATGGACGTGAAGTCCTCAGAGACCACCACGACATATCTGCCGTCCACCTTGCCGTATCCGGTAACGACACCCTCTGCCGGCACGAATTTATCGGCCATGCCGAATTCGTGTTGCCGGTGCCTCATAAAGGTGCCGACCTCTGTGAAGGTGCCGGGGTCGATGAGCATGTCGATCCTCTCCCTCGCGTTCGTTTGACCCTTTTCCCGACGTCCTGCCAGGGCCTTTTCACCCCCCATTGCCAGAACGGCCTTGCGTCGCTTCATATAGTCGTCATATATCGTGTCGAACTTTCCCATCACCAACCTCCTTAAATTTTATATGTCATCAGTAGGCCTTAATTTGTTAAAAATATCACAAATATAGTATATCCCAAGACCTCTCCCTTGTCAACACAAAGAGGTTTGGGACGCATATCATATCTTGTTTCAGAGAAGAAAAGGGGGTGCCTTCCTTCCTTCAATGAGGAACCGGCACCATTTTTCTCGTGCGGACACAAGAATGTTGACGCCACCCGCCTCCGGACCAGGGTTTTGTGTTATCGATTCATGAGATATTCCTCGATAAAGACGTCTATATCCCCATCCAAAACATTCTCCGTATTGCCCCGTTCCACGCCGGTTCGGTGGTCTTTGACCAGCCGGTAGGGGTGGAGGACATAGGAACGTATCTGATGACCCCAGGCAATGTCCTTTTTACCCTTGTGGAGCTCCTCCATCTTTTGCGCCCGTTTGCGCATCTCCAGTTCATAGAGACGGGCCCTGAGGATCTTCATGGCAGTGGCCTTGTTTTTGTGCTGAGAGCGTTCATTTTGACACTGTACCACAACCCCTGTGGGAAGGTGGGTGATGCGGACGGCCGAATCGGTCTTGTTCACATGCTGCCCTCCCGCGCCGCTTGCCCTGAAGGTATCTATCCTGAGGTCAGCCTCGTCTATATCAATGACCACATCGTCCGGGGTTTCAGGGTATACAAATACCGAGGCAAAGGAAGTATGACGCCTTTTGCCTGCGTCGTAGGGGGAGATCCGCACGAGGCGATGAATACCTGCCTCGGCCTTCAATTGTCCGTAAGCATATTCCCCTTTGACTTGGAACGTTACGTTTTTGATTCCTGCCTCTTCTCCCGTCAGGATATCGACTATCTCGCTGGAAAAACCCCTGCGTTCGGCCCAGCGCAGATACATGCGCAACAACATCTCGGCCCAATCTTGGGCCTCGGTTCCTCCGGCTCCGGCGTTGATGCTGACAATGACGTTGCGAGGATCGTCCTTGTCGGTGAACATCCGCTCCAGCTCCAGGGCCTTGAGCTTCTTTTCAGCCTCGCCCAACCGTTCACGGGCCTCTGCGCCTTCGCCCCCATCCTCCACGTCGGCGATCTCCAAGAGGATCTCGATCTCTTCCCGTTCTTTGGTGAGACCTTCCCACGAATCAAGAACGCGGAGCAGCCTCGCTTTTTCCCTCAAGACCTCCTGGGCCTTTTGGGGGTCCTCCCACAATCCCGGAGATCCCTCCTGCTTCTCGATTTCCTTTACCCGTTTCCCTTTCCCATCAAGGTCAAAGATAACCTCGTAGATTCTCCAGACGCCTTTTTTGGTCAAGGTATTGCTTTTTCAATTCTTCCATACGCTTCCTCCACCATATAAAGATATCGCAACAAAAATGTAACTACCTGCGTTTTTTTTGACTCACCTCCGGTCATCCTTCTGTTCCATCGTTATACCGGAGATTTCTTTTTACTATATCTATCTTGAGGATTTTTTACAACATCTCCCTGAACGACGGAACGAGAGCGGGTCGGCAACAGGGCATGGATCAACCTTGAAAGGAGACAAATTGACAAGGAGCGCGGAGAGCTTTAAGATATAAGGTACCATGACGCGAGCGTCACCCACGAGCGAAAACATACTTTTCATGCACCCTTTCCCGACCTCACAAGGGAGGGAAGAGGGCAGGGGTGAGGGTGCGCAAGAACGTTTATTCCCTCTCCCCTTCATCCCCTCCCGCCGGGGGAGGGGAGTTCTTTGGTGGTATTTGCTAAGCAATTTTAAAGCAAAAAGAAAGGCAGGAGATGCGTAAGGTAAAGGCCGAAGAGGCCATCGGTATGGCATTGGGGCATGACGTTACCAGGATCGTCCCCGGACAATTTAAGGGGGCGGTGTTAAAGAAAGGCCACCTCATCCAGGAGGGAGACATCCCCCTGCTCTTGGATACGGGTAATGACTACATATACGTACTGGAGTTACAGAAAGGAGAGCTCCATGAGGATGAGGCGGGTATGCGTCTTGCCCGGGCAGTGGCTGGTCCGAGTATAGCATTAGCCCCCCCTGAGGAGGGTAAGGTCTCCCTCCGAGCCCAAGGCAAGGGGCTGCTTCGCATAGACATCCCCCTCTTGGAGCGGATCAACTCCCTGGAGGATATCATCATATCCACCCTCCACGACCATACCCCCTGCCAGGAGGGAATGACGGTGGCCGCTGTCAGGATAATCCCTCTGACCATCGCTGAGGAAAAAATCAAGGCGGTAGAGGATACCTGCAAAGGGAACACGATGATCAATATCCTCTCCTATACGTTGCAAAAGATCGGCGTGGTGGTGACCGGCAATGAGGTCTATCACGGGCGGATCAAGGACAGCTTTGACGAGATGCTGGGGGGGAAGGTGAGTGAGTACGGGGCCACCGTTGTCAAGAAACTCATCGCCCCTGATGAGGCAGAGGAGATCGCCAGCGCCCTGCTGCAGGCAAAGGATATGGGGGCAGAGCTGCTCATCACCACCGGCGGGCTTTCCATCGATCCGGGCGATGTAACGAGAAAGGGGATACAGAAGGCCGGTGCAGAGGTCATCTCCTACGGGGCTCCGGTCCTTCCCGGTGCGATGTTCCTCTATGCCCTCCTCGATGGTATCCCTGTGCTGGGGCTCCCCGCCTGCGTCTTTTATGCCAAGACCACTATCTTCGACCTCATCTTCCCCCGCGTGCTGGCCGGGGAAACCATCACTCGGGAGGCAATCATAAAGATGGGGCATGGCGGACTGTGCAGGGAGTGCAAGGTCTGCCGCTTTCCCATCTGCCCGTTCGGCAAAGGAGAGACAGGTGGATAAAAAGATCGCGCTTAATAATCTTCGTGTGTTGATCAGGGGCGGGGGTGAGATGGCCAGCGGGGTGGCCTATCGCCTCTTTCGTTCCCGCCTCAAGGTTGTGATGACCGAGATACCTCAACCCCTCTGCGTGAGGCGGGAGGTCTCCTTCTGCGAGGCCATCTTCCAGAAGGAAAAGGCGGTAGAAGGGGTGACGGCCAAATATATCGCCTCCCCACAAGAGGTCCCATCCGCTTGGGAGGAAGGAATAATTCCGCTGCTCATCGATCCCGAAGGGGCCTCCCGTGAGTCTATAAAGCCTCATGTGATTGTCGATGCCATCCTGGCCAAGAAAAACACCGGCACCCATACGGGAGATGCACCCCTGGTCATTGGATTGGGGCCGGGCTTCTGGGCCGGCAGGGACGTCGACGTGGTCATCGAGACTAACCGGGGACATGACCTCGGGAGGGTTATTACCGACGGGCCGGCCCAGCCGAACACCGGCGTGCCCGGGGATATCGCCGGCGTGGGAGCCCAGCGGGTGTTGCGGGCGCCGCGTGCCGGAACCTTTCGTCCGGTGAAGCGGATCGCAGATATGGTCGAAAAAGGTGAAACCGTAGCATGGGTCGAAGATGCGCCGACGACGACAGCCATCTCGGGGGTGCTCCGGGGGCTGCTCCGGGAGGGGATAACAGTGCACAAGGGCGAGAAGGCAGGTGATGTGGACCCCAGAGGAAAAAAGGAAGATTGCTTTACCATCTCGGACAAGGCCCGGGCCATCGGGGGAAGCGTCCTGGAGGCTATCCTCGCCCGCTTCAATCTCTGAAGTATGGACCCGCACATAATCCAAAAGATCAATAGGCTCTGGGAGAACATCTACCCTCACCTCGCCCGCTTTATCGCGGACCTCTATGGCAGACAGGAGGGGGATGTGCTGGAACTTGGCCCCTTTTCCGGGGGGGTCGCCAAGGGAATCCTCTCACTTTCATCCGGTTTCAGAGTGGTTGTTGCCGATACATCGCCCGATCAGCTTGGTTCCCTTCGCGAGGAGATACGGGAAACCCTCCTCGCTCGACGGATGATGATCGCCCCTTCTCCCCGCTCCCCGCTGATCTTCGTGGATCAGAGCTTCGACCTCGTGGTCTTCCGCGGGGCCTTCTTCTTCCTTACCCTTGATATCCTGCAAGAGATCTACCGGGTATTGAGACCCGGCGGCATCGCCGTCGTGGGAGGCGGTTACGGACCTTCCACGCCCCATGACCCCATAGGGGAGATAGCCGAGGAATCCAGGCGATTGAACCTGCTGCTGGGGAAACAGTGGATAACGGAAGAAGATCTAAACATTATGATCAACGAGGCGGCCCTCCGCGAGGAGGCGGAAATCTCCACTGAAGGGGGGTTGTGGGTGATCCTGAGAAAGAAGGGAAACCATAGTAAGACACCCCCCGCATTGGCCGATGCCCTCGCCCTCGGAGACCATGAAATCGTATCCCTCGTCGGAGCGGGGGGGAAGACGGCACTCATGTTTACCCTGGCGCGCGAACTCCGGGAAAGGAGCCTCAAGGTTATAACGACCTCCACCACGAAGATCATCGAGCCCCCTGGTGACGAGACCCCATTCCCGGTAATAATAGAAAAAGATCAGGCAGAGGCCATGATCGTGGTTAAAGAAGGGCTCCGTCGCGACGGCCATGTCACCTTCGCTGCCCGGCGGTTCCCGGGTGGAAAAATCGGCGGGGTAGACCCTGAGTTTATCGCAACAATGGCCCGGGAACTCCCGGTTGATCATATCATCGTGGAGGCCGACGGAGCCCTCAGACTCCCTTTCAAGGCACCGGGAGATCATGAGCCAGTCATTCCGCCAGCGACCACCCTCCTGATCCCCATGGTGGGGATTGATGCCCTGGGAAGGCCCTTGAACGGGGAAACGGCCTTCCGCCCCGAGCGCATCGCAGAGCTGACGGGGGCAAGGCCGGGGGACCCGATCACCGCCAAACTCATAGCCGCAGTGATGACACACCCCCAGGGTCTTATCAAGGGTGCCCCTCTAGGGTCGAGGATTATCGCCGTGATCAACAAGGTTGAGACTACGGAAGGACTCACCGGGGCGCGGACGGTAGGCCGGGAGGTCCTGCAGAAGGGGGGGGGGCGGATCGAGAGGGTCGTGCTCGGCAGACTCTTTTTTAACCGCCCCGTTACAGAGGTTATGGAGAGGAGGAACGAAAGTGAAGATGCTCTATAAAGAAATCGTACAACTTCTGGCACAGGGCAAAAAGGTAACCCTGGTGACCGTCATCCAGCAGTCGGGCTCTGCCCCGCGCAAGAGCGGGGCCCAGATGGTGATGAGGGAAGACGGATCGTCTGTGGGGAGCGTGGGGGGCGGACGCCTCGAGGCCGATTGCCTCTCGGCAGCCCGGAGGGTAGCAGCCGAAGGTGCGGCACAGGTCTTGGACTTTCACCTTACGGGCACGGAGGTGGCGGAAACGGACATGATCTGCGGCGGCGATGCCGAGATCTTCATAGAACCCCTCGCCCCGGGACTCAGAGATCTCTATACGAACCTCCTGGAGATTCAGAAGCGGGGAGGGGAAGCTGCCCTGGCCACCGTGATCAGCGCCGAACCCGTGCGTGAGGGGATGGGGGGAAAGGGCTTGGTGTTCTCGGACGGCAGGTCCATCGGCCCCCTTGTATTAGAAAGAGAATTCCTCATCACGGCCCAGGAGGTCATGCGCGAAAAAAGGGTCCGGCTTATCCCCTATCACGGGGAAAGGCTCTATCTGGAGCCGATCTTCCCCGAACCCGTTCTCTATGTCTTCGGGGCAGGACACATCTCCCGCGCTATCGCCCCCGTGGCCCATATGGTGGGATTCAAGGTCATCGTCATCGACGACCGTGCGGAATTCGCCGACCGAGGGCATTTCCCCGAGGCCGACGAGATATGGGTTGAGGAGTTCGAAGGGATAGGGGAAAAGGTCGACCCGGACGAGCAGGCCTATATGGTGATCGTCACCCGGGGGCATATGCACGACTATACGGTATTGAAACAGCTCCTGAACACGGATGCCCGCTACATAGGAATGATCGGGAGCCGCCGAAAACGTGACATTATCTACCGTCAGCTTAAGCAGGAGGGCTACACGCAGGGGGAGCTGGATCGCGTCCATTCCCCCATAGGCCTCGCCATCGGCGCGGAGACCCCTGAGGAGATCGCCGTGAGCATCGTCGCCGAGATGATCGCCGTGAGGGCAGAGTTGAGCCCCGCTCAAGAAAAGGGGTGGAAGGTATAAAAGACCCGTTAGTTATGCCCATAGCCTGTAACAAAAAGGATGGTTCCTCTTGACATCCTCCCCTTAAAAGTGTAAAAAGAAGGTGTAAGTTTTGCGTAAAATCAGGTGCATTGGAGGAAGGGAGTGCGCTGTGCCGCCATACTAGGGCTTATGCTTGTCTCGGCAATGGTCAATACCCCTGCCCTCGCCGATATCTTTCTTTACATCGACAAAGAAGGGGTGATGCACTTCTCCAACGCGCCCACCACGAACCGTTACCGCGTCTATATGAAAGAGGGTTCCGGCACCCCCCCGCAAATAGAAAAAAGCTATAAGCCGGACACTGATAAATACGATCATCTCATCGCTGAATCGTGCCGCCTCCACGGAGTCGATTTTGCCTTGGTAAAAGCGGTCATCCGAGCCGAATCGTCCTTTGACCCCTACGCCATTTCGCGCAAAGGGGCGGAGGGCCTGATGCAGCTTATGCCGGAGACCTCCAAGAGGCTCAATGTCGCCAACCCGTTCGATCCCCATCAGAACATTAAAGGGGGGGTGCAGTACCTGAAGTACCTCCTGGATCGCTTCAATGACGATCTGAAGCTTTGCCTGGCCGCCTATAACGCCGGAGAGACCACCGTCGCCCAGGTCAATGGAATCCCCAACTACAGGGAGACGAAGAGCTATGTCGCTGAGGTCTTGCGCTATTACCAGGAATATAAAAAGAAACCGCCGCCGAATACACTGGCAACGCAATGACGGCCCATACAGGCGGCTTCTGGAACCTATCAAATAATCTCACCCTCTTCCGCATAGGGGCCATACCCGTTGTCGCTATCTTGCTTCTCTTCTTTCCCGGCAAAGGGGCGAGCTTTACCGCCGCTTTCATCTTTCTGCTGGGCGCCATCAGCGATGGGCTAGACGGCTATCTGGCACGCCGGAGGAACACCGTCAGCAATGTGGGCAAGCTCCTCGACCCCCTGGCCGACAAGCTGTTGATCTGCACCGCCCTCATTATGCTGATCCCTCTGGGGCGGGTAGGCGCGTGGATCGTGGCCCTGATCATCGGCAGGGAGATGGCGGTAACCACCTTAAGGGGCGTGGCCGGGGCAGAGGGGGTAGTCATCGCGGCCAGCCGCTTCGGCAAGATGAAGACCTTTTCGCAAATCTGCGCCACCAACATCCTCATCCTTCACTACCCCTATTTCTCCCTCGACATGCACCTCATCGGGACAATTCTGATCTGGATCGCCCTCGCGCTGACCATCGGGTCTGGATTCGATTACTTCGTCCGCTATCTCAAGAGGCCCTAGGGCTCGATCTTGGGGTCCAAGGCATCCCGCAACCCCTCCCCCAAGAGGTTATATCCGAGTACCGTAATCAAGATAGCCAATCCAGGGTAGAGTGAGAGCCAGTAGGCGATCTGGATGTTGTCCTTGCCGGCGGTGAGGATATTCCCCCAGCTGGGGGTCGGCGGCTGCACCCCAATCCCCAAAAAACTGAGGGCCGACTCCGTCAATATGGCCGCCCCGATCCCCAGGATGGCGGCAACAAAGACCGGGGCCATGGCGTTGGGGAGGATGTGGCTGAAGATGATCCTGAAATCCCTCGCCCCTTGCGCTCGGGCAGCTACGACAAACTCGCGTCCCTTCAGGGAGAGAAATTCCGCCCTCACCAGCCTGGCAACCCCCATCCAGCTGGTGAGGCCGATCACAACCATGATATTCCCGATGCTCGGCTCCAAGAGGGCGATGACCGCCAGGATGAGGAAAAAGGTGGGGAAACAGAGCATGATGTCTACAAACCGCATGATAATGCTGTCCACCACCCTCCCGTAGTAACCGGACAAGGCCCCCAGAAACACCCCAATGAGGGTGGTGATACCCACCGCCACAAAACCGACGAGGAGGGAAATCCTCCCCCCCCAGATGATCCGGCTCAGGACGTCCCTCCCCAGCTGGTCGGTGCCCAAAAGGTGCGCACGGCTCGGGGGGGTGAGGACATTGTCGACGTCGATAAAAGAGGGATCATAGGGGGCGATGACGGAGGCAAGGAGGGCGGAGATAACAAGGAACGAAACAACGACGGCACCTCCCACAGCCAGGCGGTTACGGGTGAATTTAAACCAAAAAAGCCCCCCTAGCGATCGCCCCCCCTTCATCTCCCCTCCCTGATCCTCGGATCGGCCAGGGCATAGGCCACATCTGCCGCCAGATTGCCCAGGAGGGTAAGGACCGCAATGATCACCAACATCCCCATAATCAACGGGTAGTCCCTGGCCATAACGCTATAGAAGAAGAGTTGCCCAACCCCGGGGATGGAGAAGATGGTCTCGAAGATAACGCTCCCGCCGATGAGGCCGGGAACGGACAGGCCCATGAGGGTGATAAAGGGAAGCAGTGCGTTCCGCAGGGCATGCCGGTAGATCACCTTCCTCTCCGTAAGACCCTTGGCCCTGGCCGTGGTGATGTAGTCCTGGCGGATCACCTCCAGCATAGAAGAGCGCATGTACCGCGAAAGCCCCGCCAGGCCGCCGAAGGCCGAGACCAGGACGGGGAGGAGGAGGTGTTGTGCCCGATCCAGGAGCTTCCCCCACAAGGAAAGGGCTTCATACCCCACCAAAGACCTGAGCCCGGATATGGGCAAGAGGCCCAGCTCCACCCCAAAGAGGATCATCAAGAGGAGGGCGAGCCAAAAGGTAGGGGTGGCGTATCCGATGAAGACGAAGACGGTGCTCACCTGATCGCCCCACGAGCCCTGCCGGGTGGCCGAATAGACCCCCAGGGGGACAGCCACCGCCAGGATGAGGAGAAGGGAAAGGAGGTTAATGAGGAGGGTGACAGGTATCCTCTCGAAGATCTTGTCAGCCACGGGCCTGCCATCGGGGGAGAAAGAATTGCCCAGGTCCAATCGGACGATCTTTGTGAGCCACAAGGCGTATTGGACATGCAGGGGTTTGTCGAGATTATAGTAGGCCCTCAGCCTCTCGCGCACCTCCTTGGTGACCTTGGGATTAAACTCCGCCTGCATGCCGATGGGCTCTCCGGGGGTTATATGGATCACCGCGAAGGAGATCACGGTGATTCCGAGCAGGAGAGGAAGCATCGTCAGAAGGCGTTTTATCAGATATCGCGGCATGCCCTTGTCCCGTAAAGACCCCATATTGTGACGCGGTTCTCTTGTCGCGTCAAGTGCCTTTCCCTCCCCTGGTGAAACCAAACGCCTTCAAGTCACCTCTCCCCTCGGGGGAGAGGGATGGGTGAGGGGGAGAGGCATTGAAAAAATTCCCCCCCGCCTGATGGCCCTGGGGAATTTCGAGTTGCCTTAAACCAAAAAAGTGGCTTAAAATAGAGTCTATGACGCTGAGAAAAAGGTCCATGGCAGGCATTGCCCTCGGGGCATGCCTCCTTTTATTAGCCCTCGCCTCCATCGGCTGTCAGACGGACGCCCCCCTCCCCCTGACAAGTACGTCAACGTGTATCGCCTATTACTACAAGAATGCCGCTGAAAAAACCTCCGTCTATGATATGGAAACGATGACCAAGGCTGCCCTGCTGACGCTGAAAAGAATGGGGTTTACGCTTGGCAAGCAATCCAAGGATGAAAAGGGGGAGCGAAAGATAAAGGCGGAGGCGAAAGAGCTGAATATCGCCATCACGTTAAAGAAGATAACGCCTAAGTGCACGAGGATGAGGGTTGCGGCCAGCGAAGACGCCGGCGTCCTGGATAAAGCCACCGCCCTTGAGATCATCTTTCAAACCGAGAAAACGGCCGAGCTATTGACGAAACGGAGGCACGAGGGCTCTTAGCATCAGCCCGCTTGCATCTTATTGTCCCATTCAGGGAGCAAAACCCTCGCCTTGAGGCGAAGACTTCAGTTCGATCTTTGTCCCACAAGGGTTCCAGGGTCCAGGGGGTCATGGGTTCTAAAAAAATGTCTGAATGCTTAGGGATGCTATCGTAGAAACCCTGTTGAACAACAGTGCGCCTCTCGGCGAACAGCATGGGGGATGGGGTATGCTTAACCTCATGAGCTTTGAAGAGACAATCAAGAGGTATGAAGAAGGGGAAAACGCCTTCGACCTCGCCATAGAAAAGTGGGAGCGGATCAGGGGGGCCATCAGGACTGCTCACAGCCCGCAGCACTTCGTCCTGATCGCGCAGGGGGCATTGATAAAGGCCGCCCTCTGCATCCAGTTCAATGATGCGTGCCACCTCTGCCCGCTGGAGACGATCTGCACTCGCGAAACGGAAGGCCCCTTTGGCACGGTCATGCGCGTCATGCAGGCCTACTGTGTGGCGGGAGACGTCCTGCCCCAGTCGGCGTTGCTCGATCTGATAGATCAATTAATCGCGGAACTGAAGGCCAGGAAGGCGGAGTTTATGAAACTGCGGCACTAGGCCCGAGCCGTCGGTCCCTCAGGAGTTGAAAAAGTCGTGTAAGAAAGAGGGCGGTATATGAATGGCTGGATTTTCCAGGTCGATCCAATGTTTTAAGTCACCGGATTTGTGCTGCCGATTCTCCGGCGAGATATCCCGTGGAAAATGCAGCCTGCAGGTTATACCCTC